>JAKLQL010000218.1 GCA_022013395.1 Acetobacterium sp. | reverse complement strand
TGTCAGACCAGCATATACCAGACCCATGATAATAACGCCGCCAGTCATGTTTCCAAAGAGACGAAAACCCATGGAAAGGGGCAGTGTAAACTGCTCAAGGATATTAATTGGCAATAAGAAAGGCAGGGGTTCAATGTACTCCTTTGCGTAATGCTTAATCCCAACTGACCGAATGCTGTTGAAATGAATCATACAGAATGTCATAATCGCCAAAGTGAACGTTACATTCAAATCAGCAGTTGGTGCTCTCAGACCAATAAAGCCGCTTACATTACAAAATACGAGAAACATCATCAGCGAAAGCATATAAGCCCCAAACCGCATTTTGTCTTTGCCCATGGTTGAGCCAACCAGGTTGTCCATCGTTGTAACAATGGTTTCCCCGATAATTTGAGCTATTCCCGGACGTCCCTCTGCTTTCAAATTTTTTGTTAAAGCAAAGAAAATTACAAACGCTATTGCCATGATTATCCAGGTATTGACGATTGTTTCCGTTAATTCGAATCCAAAAATAGTCATGTAAATCTCTGGACCATTCATTTTTTTTCACCTCACTATCTAGGCTAGTTTTAAAACCGCCTTGTTTATTTTTTGACCTTTTTACGCTTCTTTTGTAGAAACGCTTTTTTTTGAAAAAATTTGAGTAATATAGATAGATACTTTTGTCGCAACTAAACCAAGTAAAACACCAATGATGTTTAACCAGGGGATTATAATTGCAATGTATATAATAACACCGGTCGCTAAGTAGCGCATGAAATATCTGGTCTGAAGATATCCTGGCACCTGTCCCGATGGCATTTTTATCGCTTTTTCACATGTCCATTGTAAAACTTTAAAATTGAGAATACTGCAGATGCCGCCAACTAAAACCCCAAGTACGAATTTTAAAGGTTCAGTTGATGCAAATCCAAAAACCATAAACACTAAACAAATAATTCCACCACCAAAAATAACCTGGTTTGCAAAAGATAAGTTAGTCGTTTTCATTCTTTTCATCTCCATTTTCTTTGTTTTCATTTTCTTTTTTTTCATATTCCTCTAACCTGCGTTTATTGTATGCCATGCTCTCGTTATTCATTTTCATGGGCAGATCATATAAAATTTTCAGTCCGGTAAGGATCCCCAAAACAATACAAATAATGAACACTACCGGTCCAGTGTGAAAAAAGTATTCCAGTCCCTTTGCAACAAAAAACATTAGCGCTATCGGAACGAACACCGAAATTCCAATCTGAGGAAGTATGACAAGATACTTGAAAGGCGATTCTTTCTTTGGCCCCATTGGTACCTCCATTGATTTAATAAATAGATACTTTTTTATCGGGTTTTAGCAATATTTTACCCCTTCTATTGTTAAAAAAAATACAAGTGTCTTTTTTAACCCTTATTTCATCGGAAAAACTTAACTTTTCACACATAATATCACAATTTTTTATACTTGTATATACAGCAAATCAGATTTTTTTTATTTTGCGTATTTTTTCTCAATTTCATGAATCTGATCGATCCGACGCTGATGGCGACCTCCAGCAAACTCGGTTTCCAACCATACCTTGACAATGCGCATGGCCAAACCTTCACCCAGAACCCTTGCCCCCAACACCAACACATTGGCATCGTTATGCTCTCTTGACATCTCAGCCATAAATTCATTGGTGCATAACGCCCCGCGAATCCCCGGCACCTTATTTACCGCCATGGAAATCCCCAGGCCAGTACCGCAAATGGCAATCCCCCGATCACAATCTCCAAAACTAACAGCCTCTCCCACCCGTTGTCCATAAACAGGATAGTCACAGGAGTCATGGGTGCCGGTACCGAAGTCGACTACCTCATGTCCCTGTTCGATCAAAAATGGTTTGATGGACTCTTTCAAATCCAGGCCGCCATGATCTGAACCAATTGCAATTTTCATTTTCATTTCCTTCCTGACTTATATAAATGCATAACCGGCGGCTTTATAAAGCCGGTTAATTAATGCCAATGTTTCATTATTAAGGGGAATGTCTTCTGCATATATTTTTTCAACCCCAAGCTCGTCAAAGGTGCGCAACCGGGAAAATAGATTTTTAGACATCTCTTTGGGGTCATTTCGACTCCCCAGCGAGATAATAAATCCTTCCCGATAAAAACCCATGGTTTCATCGCTGGCTAGCACCCCAATGGTCATCGGTTTGCCTTTATAATGAGCTAAGACTTTGGTAATTTTTTCTCTGATCTCTTCCGACGTTCCCTTAACGATCACCAGTTCGCCCTTTGGTGAATAGTGGGTGTACTTCATGCCCGGCGAAGAGACCTTCTCCGGCACAATATTCTGGGTGACATTAGCAGAAACCGCCACCGCACCCAACACCTCTCGGAGTTCAGCCACGGTTATATCCCCCGGTCTCAGTACTACCGGTGGATCCACGGTCATATCAATGACGGTCGATTCCAAACCCAGTTCGGTATCGGATGATAAGATTATTCCGGCGACCCGGCCATCCAGATCCTCAAGCACATGTTTGCCCTGAGTCGGGCTGGGTCGGCCTGATCGATTAGCACTGGGTGCGGCGATTGGGCACCCAGCCATTTTTATAAAGGCCCGAGCAATCGGATGATCGGGAAAGCGCACCCCAACTGTATTCAGACCACCAGTGGCCTCATTTGGGATCATTGCCGCTTTTTCCATAATCAGTGTCAAGGGACCTGGCCAAAATGTCTGCATCAGGATTTTAGCCTTTTCGGGAATATTGGCAACCAATGGCTCCACCTCATCCAAACTGCCGATATGAACAATCAGCGGATTATCGTCCGGCCTGCCCTTGGCTTCAAATATTTTTTTGATCGCCTGGGGATTCAAGGCATTCGCCCCTAATCCATAAACGGTTTCGGTCGGAAATACGACGGTTTCACCAGCTCTGATGAGTTGTGCAACATCTTCCAAATTTTTTAATGATGCTTCATCAAGCGTTTCTATCTTAACTATTTTTGTTTTCATTATTTGTTTCCATTATTCTTACTGTGCTAACAGACTGAATTTACTCTTTTATTTGAATCCCGTTATTCAGCCTCACTGAGCAACTGTTTTTTTAGTTCCCAAAGTTTCTCGGATAAATCGACATGGTAGACATGGGGGTTCACCATTCGTTTAAAGGCTGGCCATAAGCTATCCTTTTCATCTTTTAAATGCTGCTGGATTTCTGAAATTTTAGGTGAATGATAGACGCATTTCCCCTTGATAAACACCGGCACCAGTAATTCCCGGACATAATAATCGGTAATGATCCGTTTTTTCCAGGTGTGCACCGGGTGAAAAATGGTCAATGGTTCCGCTTCATTTATTTTTTCATCTTCCAGAGTAATCAAATCGGCCAGCGCCATGCCGTTGCTTTTTCCATAAACCCGAAAGATCTTTTTATATCCGGGGTTGGTAATTTTTTCCGGATCATTGGATACCTTCAGTTTTGACTTGCCATCAATGGCAGCCAGTTTATAAACCCCGCCCAGCGCGGGACAGTCATAAGCCGTAATCAGCTTGGTACCAACTCCCCATGAGTTAATTTTCGCACCCTGGCTCTTTAAATCTTTAATCAGGTGTTCATCCAGATCCGAAGATGCCACAATTCCGGCATTTTCCAAACCGGCTTCATCCAACATCTTTCTGGCCTCAATGCTTAAATAAGCCAAATCACCAGAGTCGATGCGAATCCCATAGCGTCCGGTGATACT
>JAKLQL010000217.1 GCA_022013395.1 Acetobacterium sp. | reverse complement strand
ATGATCGACATGGGCATTGATATCTGGCAAGGAGTCATGAACACCAACAACATTCCTGAACTGATCAAAGAATACGGCGGAAAAATTTCGTTTATGGGCGGCATCCATAGTGGTCAGGTTGATTTCCCGGCCTGGACTCCTGAAATTGTCGCCGATTTTGTGGAAAAAGCCTGTCGCGATAATGGGAAACTATATTTCATTCCCTGTCAGACATCTGGTCTTCCCATTGATAACTTTGAAGGGGTATACACTACCGTCAGCAAAGAAATTGATCGTATGAGTACTGTGCTTTTCTAAAATTTCCAGATCTAAATAATTTAAATTCATGTATTTGCGGGGTGCAAAGTTCGCAGCACTTTCGCAAATACTGAACATACAACTAATAAAGGAGGATTAATATGAATCAAGTAAAACCAATCTCAGCTTTTACCATCTTGGCCCTGGCGTTTTTTGGAATGGGTGTTGGGACAATTACCCCAGCCCTTAATGCAATTTTTGTACAATTTAGTGATTTGCCGATTACCACCCTTTTGCTGGTGTCAACCCTGCCATCATTGCTCGTCATTCCAGCCACTATTATCGCTGGATCCGTAGCCGGCAGTAAAGTCAAATACAAAACCTTGGCTATCCTGGGGATGACCCTCTTTGTACTTGGTGGTGTTGCCCCGTATTTTGCAACTGACTTCACTGTCATTCTGATCGAACGTGCCGTCTTTGGTATCGGTCTTGGGATTATGTCACCACTGGCCAATTCACTGGTCATGGGACTTTATGAAGGCGACAAAGTTGCAACGATGACTGGTATGGTTACCCTGGCCATGAACATTGGGGGGATGGTCCTTCAATTTATGGGTGGTTATTTTGCTTCTATCGGCTGGAATTACAGTTTCCTGCCTCATGCCCTTGGTATTATTTCTCTAATTATGGTTATCTTCTTCTTACCAGAACCAGCCAAAGCACCAGTTACTGCTCAAACCGAGGTTGTTCCTAAAGAAAAGCTGCCGGCAAAAGTTTGGATTACTGTACTGGTCTATGGGCTCTTTACCCTGACTATTTATCCAATGCTGGTTAATATGTCCACCCTGATTGTTAATCGTGAATTAGGAACAACTGCAACAGCCGGGATTGTTCTCGCGTTTCTGACCATCGGTGGGATGCTTGCCGGATCTATTTTTGGTAAGGTTTTTAAAATTTCCGGTCGATTTGTAATGGCATTAGGATTTGGTTGCGCTGCGATTGGTCTGGCGATGGTGGTTTTTGCATCAAACGTCTTCATCTTAACCATTGGTGTATTTATCGAAGGGTTAGCAATGTCCACCTTGATTCCAGCCTGTATGATGATCATCGGCATGTCTGCTAAACCAGCTCAGATGGCCTTTGCTGTATCTCTGTTCTTTGCTGGTATGAATCTTTTCGGATTCCTGTCAACATACTGGATCGGCGCCATTGCTGGCTTCACTGGTGATGCTGTGACCGCACCAATCATGGTCGGTATGGGTGTCCAAGCCGTGCTTTGCGTAATCTATCTGGTTGTTAATCCATTAAAACCAAGTCCTGGTAGCGCACAGTAACAGAAAATCTGATTTAATAGCTTAATAATTTGTATAAATATAAGCCGCCCATTATCGTTGCGAAATGGGCGGCTTTTTTTCGGCTAGAGGCATGTTTAGTGAAAACTTGTGACAATAATGATCGAAAATGGGGGATTATCCCAAAAATTATACTTTTTTATTGGTGTTGATAACAACCGTTTTTTCGACTACGGTGGCAGCGGTTGCTTGTTTTTTTACCGATAGTTTATCAGTCAAGGAGATCAGTGCCGGAATCGCCACTGGCAGCAGGATGAATCCGAGCAGGAACAATCCGATGACCACACAAATGGCCAACTCCATCAGAACAATGATGTTGGATGGATATAAGGTGGCAAAAGTTCCAGCCAGGATCAGAGCGGCGGACATGACCACACCACCGATATTGCGAGCAGCCAGCACAATCGCTTCATGAGGTGACAGATTAGGATATTCCCGGTAGCGATCCATCAGGAAGATGCTGTAGTCAACCCCCAGAGCGGCAATCATCACAAACGAAAAGAAGGGAACATTCCAGGACAGCCCTTCAGCGGCGCTGCTGAACAGGAACTTAGAAACAAACGCTGTTGCCGATAAGGCTGTGTAGTAGGCGGTCAACAGGGATCCGACGATAAACACCGGAATTCGAATCGATTTGGTTACACCAATCAGCAAGATAAAGATGGCCATTAAAACAATAATTTGGGTAAAAATGATATCATGAGTGGCGACATTTTTCATATCATAGGAAGTTGCGGTGGCACCGGCCACTCCAAAGCGGGCTTCACCAAGGGTGGTTCCGGTCAATTGGCTTTGCACCGTGGTATTGATATCTTTAATCAAATTAATAGATTCCTCAGCGTAGGGCTCAGAATTCAGCGTTACTGTTAGCTTGGTGGTTTTGCGATCTTCGGACATATACAGGTCTAACATTTTTTTGATGTCACTGCTGCCCAGCGCTTCGGTTGGGATATAAAAACTCTGAGTATTGGTGAGTTGAGTCAGAAAATTGCCGCTTTTACTAATCCCATCAGAGACTGCCGTTAAGCCGTTACTGCTCTGGCTGATCCCATCCTTTAATTGAGTCATACCGCTGCTGAGGGTGGTCAGACCGCTGTACAGGCTGTCCTGACCAGTTTTTATTTTATCCGCCCCGTTGCTTAATTGCGCCATGCTGGCAATTACTTGCTGCTGGCCGGTGGCACCCTGATTGAGTCCATCGGACAGGGCATTGGCACCAGCCTCCAGCTCATTGATACCGGTCACCAACTGGGACTCGGTACTGGTTGCAGCAATGAGTGACTGCACGCCGCCATTTACCTGAGCCAGGCCGGAAGTGAGGGTATCATAGCTGGCGTTGGCCGAATTCATGGCCGTGTTCAGGCTGCTCAGGGAGTCCGAGAGGGTGGACGTCATTGCTGCCAGTGCCGCCACATCGGGATCATTAGGAAGTTTGGTATTTAGGTTGGCCAGGTTAATCTGCATCATTGCAGTCATCTGGTTCAACTGCTCAATTGAAGTAGCAATCGACCCATATCCTTCGCCCAGGGTGGTGTAACCATTGTTGATATCAGATAGGTTAACTGAGACACTGGTCAGACCGCCATTGATGGCTGCTACCCCGTCTTTAAGCTGAGCGATTCCCGCCGCCAGCCGATCGGCACCATTTGAACCGGCATCAATACCCTGATTGATGTCCTCAAGACCAAGGGTCACTGAATCGATCCCATTTTTCAAGGAGCCAGTGCCCTGGGATAATTCCTGAACGGGCGAGAAATCCGGAGCGGTTAGACTGTTATTTATGGTGCCCAGGCCGTTATTGATTTGACTGACACCGTTGTTGGTGGCGGTGAGTCCGTTAACCACGGTATTGGTTTGGGTGTTGGTGTACAAATCGGCGATCATTTCGCCCTTGGGCTGGGTTGGCCCAGCCACGGCGTTGATGCCATCCATATTTTTAAGTTTTTCGGTCAGTCCATCGAGAACGGCGAGATCTTGGTTATTGTCCATCGTGCTGTCATTTTCAATGACCACGGTGGTCTGCATGACCTTACCAGAACCGAACTTATCTGCCACCAAGTTAAAGCCTTGAACGGAGGGATCACTAACGCTTAAATCTTTGATATTATCAAAGGATAATTGTGCTGGATTAAACAAGATCACTGGCGCCAGTACCAGTGCCACAATCAGCAATGACCGGACTGGATACTTCACCGAAACCGCCGCCGTCTGCCCCCAAAGGCGGCTGTCTTTATGACCGGCGGTGCTTTTGGAAGGCCAGAACAGTTTGGTACCCAAAAATTTCATCAATAGCGGGGTCAGGGTCAGCATTACCACCAGTAGCACCCCAATACCGATGGCGACTGCATTGGCTGATCGATATACCGGAAATTGGACAAAGCTTAAACTGGCAAAGCCCATAAAAACAGTCAAACCGCTGTAAAAAATGGTTTTACCGGCGGTTTTAAAACTTTTCAGGATGGCATCATTAATCGACAGACCATGAGACAGCTCTTCTTTGAAACGATTGAACAGCAGGATGTGATAATCTGTGCCGATGCCGAACAACACCAGGATAATAAACATCTGGGTAAAACTGGTCACCGGAAAATTAAACTGATTGACCATAAAACCGATGATTCCCATCGAACAAAGATAGGAAACCCCCACGGACAAAAGACTGACCAGCGGGGTAACCACCGAGCGGAACATCAACACCAGCACAATTAAGATAAACCCGATGGTGATGATTCCGCTTTTTTCTACGCCTTTGGCCACATCATTGACATAGTCATTACCAATGGCCGTGGAACCGGTAAAATAATGGGCGACCGTCATAGTTTCGGTAGCTGACTGAAAATCTTTCATGATGGTTTGGCTGTCCCGGGTTCCTTTTTCAAAGGAAATGGGGATGATCAGGGTGGTATGATCGGCTGATAACAGCTGATCCTTGGCCTCAGGGGTCGTAAACGGATCAATCAGATTGGTGATTTGAAGTTGCTCCCGTTCGCCATTGAGCTCGTTGATGCCTACCTCAATGGCTTTCATATCATTATCGGACAGTTGATTTTCATTATTGAAAACCAGCAGCATCGATTCGCCTTTCGAGGTTCCCATTTTATTTAGCATTTCCGAAGCGATGGCGGAGGGCTCGCTGTCAGAAATGGTGGCTTCACCTTTTTGATTGATAATTTGCTTTAAATTCGGTTGGTTAATGGCGAACAGGATCGTCACAACAATCCAGATGGCCAAAACTAAGTAGCGGTATTTGAGTAGTTTCTGCATTTATTTCTCCTTTTAAAATGATCACATGTTCAAAAATGAATAATTGATCAAAATAGAACATCTATTGAATTTTGTATCCTCATGTATTATAATAATTCTTATGTAAGGTGACAATCATCAGATTTACACTAAATGTTCAAAATTGTACACTTGATGATATTTTGTTTGATTTTGTAATAAGTTAGGAGCACATCATGGGAGAAAAAGCTGAATATAAAAGTGCGATCCGTT
>JAKLQL010000216.1 GCA_022013395.1 Acetobacterium sp. | reverse complement strand
TGAGATTCTGGGGCTGCCGAGGTAGTCTGTTTTTCTTCTACTGCGGTTTCTCTGACAATTGCTTTAGACGAGGAACCAGGACAGCCACAGGCCAACGGTTCTAAACCGTCATCTGCTGCCGCGGCTTCACGGGTAATTGTTTTCGCCTGGGTTCCCGGACATCCGCTCGATTTTTTCTCATTACTTTTTTGTGTCGCTGTTTTCTTTTTCATATTTTCAAGAACGGCCGCTTCATCATAAGCCTCCGCTTCTCGTTCGACAAAGGTAATCGCTTCGGTGGGACAGCTTGGCAAACAATCGCCCAGTCCGTCACAATAGTCATCTCTTAATAATTTTGCCACCCCATCAACCATGCCGATGGCGCCTTCGTGGCAGGCTTCTGCACATAGTCCACAGCCATTGCATTTTTTTTCATCTATCGTAATTATTTTTCGGATCATCTTTTTTTCCTCCTTGGAATATCGTGTATTGATTTCTTGCACCAATCATAATATAATCTACCCAAAACTACTGTTGCATATGCAACACAAAGGGAAATTATGAATAAAAACTTAGATATATTAAGAAAAGTAAAGTTATTTGATGGCATTGATGAAAATCTTGAAGCCATGCTTCAATGTCTGGGTGGTGAAGAAAAGTCTTATGACCGGGGTGAAATCATTTTGCTAACCGGTCAACCAGTGACTGCAGTGGGGGTCATCTTATCTGGAGAAGCTCAGGTGATTCAGGAAGATTATTATGGCAATCGCTCGATTCTCACAGAACTAAGTCCCAGCCATATCTTTGGCGAAGCCTTTGCCAGTGCCGGTATCAAGGAAAGTCCAGTGACGGTTCTAGCCAAAACCAACGCGACCGTCATGTTTCTGGGGATCGAACGGATTATTAATACCTGTCCTAATTCCTGTGTTTTTCACAATCACCTGATTGAGAATTTATTAAAAATTCTCGCTCGTAAGAATATCCTGCTCAGCAATAAGAACCAGTTATTGTCGCGACGATCGATTCAGGATAAGGTTCTTTCTTATTTATCACTTCAGGCCGAAAAAAAAGGAAACCTCGCCTTTGAGATTCCCTTTACCCGTAATGAATTAGCAGATTTTTTATGTGTTGATCGCAGTGCCTTATCCCGAGTTCTTTCCAAACTTCAAAAAGAAGGCACTATCGAGTATGATAATAATCATTTCAAGCTTCTTTAAGAAATATTTGCAGCGCTTTTCAGCCTTTATGCCGGACTGACTGCCGCATCTTTTTCGATGTTGTTCTCAATATCCTGATATAAGGTTCTGGACACTACAATCGAATCGCCCCGATCATATAACCGGTCCAAATAATCCAGATAGGCTCCAGGGGTAATAATCCCATTTACCTTAATCAGATCGATCCCGGTTTTACCCACAATAACGTCTACCAGTTTGACGCAATTGGTTCCCAGGGCATAATAGGTTTTAAATTCATTGCCCTGCTGAAATTTATAAAAACTGGCTTTAGCATCGTTATAAAGCTGACTGGAAACATCCTCAAAATCCTTTGGACTGCCTTCGATTTCGCCTTTTTCCGCCTGTTCCGCCTTTGGTTCCCAGGGCAGCACCTGCGAAAGGAGGTTGTCCAATTGATCCTGGACGCCTTTTTTTTGTTCGTGGGTCAGCGAGAGGCCATAACCCATTAAAATTTTCTTTTCAACTTTCAGCGCCTGTTTTACATGTTCGGCTTTGGGCATTTCAACCAGAACGCCATCGGCTAAAAACCCGCCCAGTTTCCAGGTGGAGTCGTCATAATTCCCATAACTGTAAACATTCCTCCCGATGGATGCGTCCACATGCCCCATCCCCGGAATCAGACCCTCTTTAGTATGAATGAAAATCTCCATGTCGGTGGTACGTTCAATGGAGTGGTCTTCCAACAGCAACAGGGCATCCGGTTCTTCTTCCACCAGTTCATTGACTTTTTTCAACATTCGCATCGGTAAAAAAGCTGCAAAAACCAATGGCAGGGTTACGCGCATATGCTTTTTGGCTTTTTGAGCCCCATCGTTGTGTTTCATCAAACTGACCAGCGCATCGCCAAAAATATTAAAGGCAAAAAAGATCAGATAGATTCCAAAAATGATTCCAAATAACCGGCCAGTGGTGGCAAAAAAAGCCATGTCAATGCCTAGTCCGATATACACCAAAGCTACCAACAGCGTCCATACCCAGGGAGCACCATCGTTTTTTAGTTTCAAACTGCTGATCAAAACAAAACAACCGATGATGATCCCCAACATTCCCACCGCAAAACTAAAGGGTCCTTTTAAAAACTGGGGATAGGAGTAGACAAAAATCCCGCCAATGATACAAACTAATCCAATCCCAAGCTCTTTAAACTTACTCTCATCTTTTTGCAAAAATATCGATGCCAGGTACATAATACCCACGACAATCAGCATAATCGACATGCTCATCATCATAATGTCCCAGGCAAGTTTAACGTTCAATAGCATAATTAGTCCGCCAATGAACACGGCAATGGAAATCAGTAACCAAACAACTGGTGCTGTATTTTTAAAAGCTGACATAAGAACAGACCCCCTTAGTTTTTTATTTTATTCTATCAGAATTAACCAATATCGACAATCATATTATTTAGATCAAAGGCAATAAAAAAAACTCTGGTTCAACTAAACGAACCAGAGTTTTTTGCATTTTCAGGTTACATGATTTTTAACTCAAGGTCTTTCAAATCAATTTCAAATTTTCTATAGAACTAAAATTTAAGTTTATTTTTTTTCAATTTCAGTAACACATTTTGTTTTAATCGTTTCGACCAGAAATTGCAAAGCATCGATCACATTCGGTCGAATGTCTCCGCCAATCAAAACAAACATAATGTCTTCCCCAAGCTCCAATTGACCTTCATTCAGCCAAACCCTGACGTGGAATATGCCGTCCATCTTACGAGTATCCGCAATTGCCGCATCTACCTTTTTAGCATCATAAAAGAATTCCATTCCTTTTACTAAAGAACCGTCATCCAAACCTTGGCGGACCTTTGCTTTAGGGGTTTGGCGCACCGTACCATTATGAACTAAATACATGCCTTCCTGTAAAGCATCCGGATCATTTTTAGCTTCTTTTAGCCATTCATCAACAGAAGGCGCTTTTTTTTTCGTTTTTTCATTCATGAACGTTTTTCTTCATATCTTTCTAGTAATCATTTAAACCGATTTTAACCATACGTTGACTTATAAAACCTTACTGCAACGGACTGGCTTCTTGACCGATAAATTCTGGTGAAAAGGGCGTACCTGGATTTTCACTCTTTTCCAGAATTTCAACCATGTCATCCAACCAATTGTTTTCAAACAATTCAATCAGCCCTTTGTCGCAGGCGCCAGCCAATGATGAATCAATGGGCATTTTTGCAACCACATCGATTCCATACTGTTTTGCCACTTCTTCGATCCGGCTTTTGCCAAATAAATAGTGTTTTTTATCGCAATCTGGACATTCGAAGTAGGACATGTTTTCAACCAGACCGATAACTGGAATATTCATCATTCTTGCCATCTTAACTGCTTTGGCAACAATCATTGAAACCAATTCCTGAGGTGATGTAACAATAATAATCCCGTCTACTGGCAGAGATTGAAATACAGTTAACGGCACATCCCCGGTTCCCGGTGGCATGTCCACAAACATATAATCCACATCACCCCAGATTACGTCGGTCCAGAATTGTTTAACTGTATTAGCAATCACTGGTCCACGCCAGACTACCGGGTCGGTGTCATTTTCAAGTAATAGATTAATGGACATAATCTCAATCCCGGTTTTACTGGTAATCGGAAACAGACCCAATTCTGTCGGCATGGCTTTTTCATTGATGCCAAAGGCTTTAGGAATAGACGGTCCGGTAATATCTGCATCAAGAATCGCGGTATTGTATCCTTGCCGCTTCATGCTAACCGCCATCAGCGAGGTCACCATTGATTTACCAACCCCACCTTTTCCGCTGACGACACCAATTACTTTTTTGATTCTGCTTAACTCATGGGGTTGCTCTAAAAAATCGACTTTTCGATCTCCGCATTCTTCACCACATGAACCACAGGATTGACTACACTCTTCACTCATAAAAATCCTCCTCTTTCATCGTTTGATTTATTGATCTTCTTTTCTTAAAACTACGCCTTATCACAACGCTCATTAGCCCGACGTTTTCGGCAGCGGCTGCATCCGTAATTTTCTTGACCTTCTTCACACAATTTGTAATTTCCGCCTTCGATCTTTAAAACATTGCCATTCACTAACGCATCGGCCAATTTTTTTCGGGCATCATTATATATTTTCTGAACCGTTGTTCGCGCCACATGCATACTTTCGGCACACTCTTCCTGAAGCAAACCTTCCAGGTCTATTAAACGGATGGTTTCGTATTCCTCAACAGTCATCGTAATGATGCCATCTTCTAAATTTTTAGCGTTGAGGGGTCCAAATAGATCCGTTTCCGGCAGACAACAGACTTTTTTCCATTTTACAGGTCTGGACATCGATTAATACTCCTTATTAAAACTGTTTATTATAAGACCTAGTGCTGACATTCATGACTTTCTTCATGGGCATGGCACATTTCACCAGAATCCATAACAGCTCCGGCCAGCCAATTTAAAGCCACTTCTTTAACATCTCCCGAGCAGCCCCGAACCACTTCAATCCCTGATCGATGTAACACATTCACCGCGCCCTCGCCCATATTGCCAGCCAACAGAAGACCTACACCCATTTCTGCCAGCGTTGTGGCAATATTGGATTTACAGCCACAGCCCACTGGGGATGCGATGATTTCCTGATTTAGTATTTCTTTGCTGCTGTCATCAATAGTGAACACAGTATAATACTCACAGTGGCCAAAATGACCATCAATTAAATTTTCACGAGTTGGTAATGCAATTTTCATAATAATACCTCCGATTATGTTTGATATAATTTGTTCGCACAGTTATTGACATATGCTATCAACGTGAATATTATAATACATGAATAGCATATGTCAATAATTATATTAATTTAGTATCGATTTTTTTACTTGTTCTTTCAAACGGTTCGTGTTCAAATTTGCTTTCCTGACAGTAATTTTGACACAAGAGTGACACACAATTGTTTTAAAATGTACCTATCGAATAAATCAATAGAGGAGTGAGAAAAAAGATCTTTACAATGAATGTGATAACCGCATGGATCAGCGTTTTCCTGGCTGCCAGTTTAGCGATTATCTACCTGTTACGATTAGTCAACAAAGGCTATAAAAAACACCTGTTTATTTCAAAAACAAACAAAAAATTACGAAATATTCACAAACCAATGGGAATTGCTTTTGTGATAGTCGCCTGTATTCATGGGTATCTGTCATCCGGCACGATTTTATCATTAAATTTCGGCACAGCCAGTATCGCAATGGGCCTCCTGCTGGGGTTGACTACTGGTTGCGAAAAGTCTATCGAAGTAAATTAGCCTGGGTAAAACCCCACCGCTGGTTAACGGTGGTTTTAATAGTTTTTCTTGGCTTGCATCTCTGGGAAGTTGGCGGTATTATGGGGCCGGAATCATTTTTTACCGGCGCATCCACTCAAATCCAACGGGATTTAGAAGCATTCTCCGGTAATCAGACAACCGAACAACCAACCGAGGTAGCTAACGTAACTTCAGCAAATACAAATATGACCGTGATTGATACGGTGGTTTCCAATACAAATCTCTTTTTAGGAAACGTCGAACTTGCAAATGGTACTTATACTGGCGTAGGCACCGGTTATGCCCCAGATCTGACCGTAAGTGTAACAGTTCTGGATAATAAAATCACGGACATCCAAATTCTTTCCCATAACGAAAATAATGTAAAGTATTATGGAAAAGCAATTGATGCCATACCGACAGCAATTATCGC
>JAKLQL010000215.1 GCA_022013395.1 Acetobacterium sp. | reverse complement strand
TCATTAAAGAGGGTAAACTCACTGACGTAAAAAACAGAGGGTGCGGGGAATGTCAAACTTCCTGTCAATCAGCCTGTAAAACATCTTGCACCGTCGGAAATCAAAAATGCAAACAAACGACTGAAAAATAATAATCAAGCCTGAAAGGGGCTGTCTCGTAAGAGATAGTCCCTTTTTTCATGATGAGGAGAAATAATGATACATAAATATAAAAAGAACGGCCTCAATATTGTGTTGGATGTAGACACCAGCACAGTCCTGACCGTGGACGATTTAAGCTATGATTTGTTGGATCAGTACGAAACCAAAACCAGCGCAGAAATAGTTGAAGTGTATAAAGATAAATATCCGGCAGCCGAGATCATCGAATGCCTGGACGAATTGGACAGCATCAAAGCAGCCGGGCTGTTATTCCGGGAAATGAACTATCAGCGGGAGAACTATGCCAATGAAGATTTAATCAAGGCTTTATGTCTTCACGTCGCCCATGACTGTAACCTGAAATGTACCTATTGTTTTGCTGCTCAGGGCGATTTTGACGGCGAAAAATTACTGATGCCACTGGAAATTGGGAAAAAAGCTATTGACTTTATCATTGCTCAGTCTAAAAATAGAGAAAATCTGGAAGTCGATTTTTTTGGTGGCGAACCGCTGATGAATCTGGATGTGGTCAAACAATTGGTGGTCTATGGCAATGAAATGGCCGCAAAACATCATAAAAAATTCAAATTTACAATGACCACCAACGGGGTGCTGCTAAATGCAAAAACCCGTGAATATCTCAATGAAACCATGGACAACATCGTCCTTAGTCTGGATGGTCGGAAAGAAGTCAACGATCAGATGCGACAAACTGTCAATGATCAAGGCTCTTTTGATGTGATCATCAATAACATTAAAGCGATGGCAGAAATGCGGGGCGACAAAGATCACTATGTCCGGGGAACCTATACCCATCATAATCTGGATTTTGCAAAAGACGTTCAGTTTTTGGCAGAAGAAGGTTTTAAAAGCATTTCGGTAGAACCAGTGGTGGCTGAGGCCATTCACAGTTATGCGCTCACCGAAGCAGACTTGCCAGTGATTATGGAAGAATACGATGCGTTGGCGTTAGCCTATCTGAAACGTCATGAAGACGGTCTCCACTATAATTTCTTTCACTTTAATGTCGATCTGGACCACGGCCCCTGTGTTTATAAACGGTTATCCGGCTGTGGTGCCGGTAAGGACTATGTGGCGGTAACACCGGAAGGGGATATTTACCCTTGTCATCAGTTTGTCGGAAATGAATCTTTCAAAATGGGCGACGTCAATAACGGCATTACCAATGGCGATATCAAAAAAATCTTCGACGCCGGCAATCTGCTGGAAAAAGAAGCGTGCCAAACCTGTTGGGCCAAGTATTTCTGCGGTGGCGGCTGTCATGCCAATGCCTATAATTTTAACGGCACCATTATGAAACCCCATTTCGTCAGTTGTGAAATTGAACGCCGTCGGGTGGAAACTGCCATCATGATTTCAATTATCGAAGGCGAACAGGGATAAATGACACGAGC
>JAKLQL010000214.1 GCA_022013395.1 Acetobacterium sp. | reverse complement strand
TATCTCTTGCAAGTTCACAAGAAACAACTTCGCAATTAGTAGCTTTTACAGCTTCATCAGCAGCGAAAATCTGAGGACCAGCACCAGTTCTAGCGGAAAGAATACCGATAGATCTGTATTTAGGATCAATTTTCATAGCTTCATGTAAAGTTCTGTCCACGTTTGCAATAACAAAACCAATTGTGTTACCAACAGCTGTTCCTACAAATTCGGTCAATCCGCATACACCTGTTGCAGCGGCAACTGAGCCAGTTTCTTCAACTTCACTCATTTTTTTCATAACTTCTTCCATCAACTTGTTCATTAAATCATCTTTCATTAATTTACACCTCCGTAATTATTAAATATTATAGACTTGGTAAAATTTTCTCCACATCACCGTGTGGTCTTGGGATTACGTGTACTGAAACAACTTGTCCAACTTTGTCAGCTGCTGCAGCACCTGCATCAACTGCAGCCTTAACTGCTCCAACATCACCACGAACCATTACAGTTACTAAACCAGAACCGATTTTTTCGTAGCCCATTAATGATACATTTGCTGATTTTACCATAGCATCTGCTGCTTCAATAGCGGCAACTAGACCTTTGGTTTCAATCATGCCTAAAGCTTCGTTTGTCATAAGCTCTATCCTCCTTAATTACAAGATTTTGTTACTGAACTACCTATATTTTAATTCAAAGGCTATGATAATTACTTGTGCTGTTCTTATAAAATTATTGTACGTTTCTCATAATCAGCTTGAAAACCTTTTAATACCGCTGTTTTTTGTGCCTGTATACAAAAACATAGTGGAATATTTTGTCTAATACCTGCACTTAAAAGTCGACCCATTTTATTTAGACACATAAAAAGAACAGGTCAACTCTAAAGTTTACCTGTCCCATTTTTTTACTCATTTATTAAGTTTTTGTATCAGGATACTTCCCGATGTTTATCTAAGTATTTTTCATCTTTCGCGTGGTTATTCGCTAAATGTTCTTCCTCTTCCATCGCAATACCACGACGTTCTTTTCGATACTCCGTCGGGGTCATGCCGGTACTCTTTTTAAACACCTTACTGAAATAGTTTGGTTCATGATAAGAAAGATCCAACGCAATATTGATAATCGGCACATCGGTATTGGCCAGCATATCCTTGGCGATTTCAATTTTTCGCTCGGTCAGATAAGTGACAAAGTTTACACCCGTTTCCTTTTTAAAGATCTTACTTAAATAGTAAGAACTCATATTAGCGTATTCGCCGACCTGATCAAGGGAAATGTCCTTATAACAGTTGCGATCAATATAGTTTAAAATATCTTCGATGTTATTCTTGCGGGTTTCCTTATTATCAAGCATCCGATCAAAGACTTTGTCGATGGTTTTCATGATTTCTATTTTTAAATCATAGCGATTTTTATAGCCGTTGACAAACTGCATGTTATTGTGGGAACATAGCGGACTATTTAGTTCATAACCACACATATCCTGAGTAACGATATTGAGTTCTTCCATAAAATGTTTTATTTCTGCTTGAACTGACATGATATCGTAGGTGTGGTAATCATAAATCATATCCAGATAACTGATCAGGGCCGTTCTGGCATCACTGTACTTTTTCTGGATGATCGCAAAAATCACTTCATTCATTTTTTCATCAAATCGTTCTTTGGCATTATTTTTTAATGAAGCGATACTCTGATTAATCGAATCCATCAGTTGTTGTGGTCTAATCGGCTTCAGTAGAAAATCATCCACCCGAGCCTTGATGGCTTGATGAGCAAAATCAAATTCGTTAAACGCCGTAATCAAAATGACCTTTTTTTCATGATCTTCTTTTTTGATCATTTTTAATACATCAATCCCATTAATCTCAGGAATATTAATATCCAAAAGAATAATATCTGGATTCAATCGACGGATTTCTTCAATCGCCACCAAACCTGATGATGCTTCACCGATAACTTCAATATTTTCGCCATGCTGACTCAAAATGAGTTTAATTGCTTCAATCTCTAAATGTTCGTCTTCTACAATAAACAGTTTATACATGATTATAATCCCCTCCCAGCTAGAGATTTACGGGGTATTTTAATGGTAATTTCAGTGCCGTTTTCAAGCTCACTTTTTATCTCAACCCCATAATCAACGCCATAGTAATACATAAGCCGCTTGTTCGCGTTATTGATTCCGATTCCGGTATTTTTCTCCCGTCCGTCCGCTTCGTAGGTTCCATCCAAAATTTTATGGATCCGGTCATTTGGAATACCTTTGCCGTCATCGACAATTTTCAATATGGCAACTTCTTTTAAAATATCCGCCGTTATTCTAACCTGACCACCTTTTGCATTGGGTTCAATGGCGTGGATAATGGCATTTTCCACAAAAGGCTGGATGGTCATAAATGGACACAGAATATCTTCTGCCAGCTCATCTACTTCCACTGAATAATTCAACCGATTGCCCAGCCGCATTTTTTGGATGGATAAATAATTCTGAACATGTTCCATTTCTTCTTTTAAGGTTACGACATTATTTTTTTCTTTTTTCAAGGTATAACGCATCATATCCGAAAACGCATAAATCATTTCCTGGGTTTTGTCGGCACCTTCTAAAAGAGCCAAACGGCCAATCGTGTTTAATACATTAAACAGAAAATGCGGATTAATCTGAGCCTGCAGCGCTTTCAAGTCCGCCTCTTTCAGGGAGGCCTCAACCTCACTCCGCAGCTTAACCTCTTCCATCAACTCAAGATTTTTATTATGCAATTCCTCCTGAATGATGTGGATCATTTGTTTTTCGACAAGGTAATTGGCAATTGTATAAAGCAGATCCGCTGCCGCTCTTACCTGAGTGAGAGTTGTTTTTAGTGTTTTGTCATATAAATCAGTAATTTCAGGATTTTTTGAAAAATCTGTCAATTCATGACTTGTTCCAAAAGGCAGGCGTTTCATTTCTTCTTCATCAATTTTTACCTGACCAGCCATAATTGCCCCCAGATAATTACCTTTTACCATAATTGGAACCGCAAGATCGACCAATCCCCCATGACAAATGTAAATCGATGGTTTCCCAGATCTTGCTGACTCAATGCCCCCATGGGCATCTGATTGATAACAGCAATCCCGATTGTTGCTGTCTTTTCTGACACAATTACAGTATTCCGAAAAATTACTGTATTCCGTAATCGGATTGCCTTTGTAATCAACAGTAACCGCAGCAAGTCCGGTGGCATCTGAAAAAGAATCCTGGATTCTTTGCAGCACCTCTACGTCAATAATGTCAGTAATCTTTAGTAAGACTCTCATAAAACAACCCCTTTAGACAATAATCCCATAATTTCATTTACATCGCTTTCCATTGAGTAATATTATAACACAAACAGGAATTTTTTGGCATTTTTTTTACC
>JAKLQL010000213.1 GCA_022013395.1 Acetobacterium sp. | reverse complement strand
GGAACAGAATTTTAAAGAGATCATCTCGGTTGAATTTCCGGCTCCTGGCATGCGGAAATGGGTTCGGGATAAAAATGCTGAAATCATTACCGTCAATAACTCCGAATTTCTTGGCGGTATCATGAATTTCGATGCCAAACAAATCGAGCAGAATATCAGGCTGGGCTACCTGGATGCCATGAAGGTATTTGGATTTTTAAGTGGTAAGCATTATTATCTGAATACACAAAAAAGCAATGTTTTTTATCAGAAATTCGTTAACACCTTGGGCCAACCACTTTCGAATCATAAACAATTACAAAAAATGCTGGCGCTACTCAACTTACCCTACGACGCCAGTCAAAGTGATGTTTTAAGACAACTTGAAAATTTGCTGAAGAAAACCGCATTCAAAAACCAGCCACTTGCCCTTGCGATGCTGGAAATTGCCGGAAAAAGTATGGGTGTGTCCCGATTGGAAAACTATGCCATTGATTTTTTCATTCAGGCCATTCTAAAAGAACTGAACCGGCTTTTGGATGAAAATCTCAACCTGCTGGATAACCCTAAAATTATCGGAACTTTTTTGACCCCATCCAATTCAAATTTTCTTCGGTATAATTTCATTACCTTTTATATCGTATTTTTGAGTATCCGGGGTGATCTCAGTCCCGAGCGCATGTCGACATTTTTGAGTAAATTTTCACCGGACATCGCCCTTTCCATGATTTCTGTTTTCTATATTCATGAAATTATCAACCACTAAAAAAAGAGCTTTCGCTCTTTTTTTGTGTGCTACTGACCGCAACACTTTTTATATTTTTTTCCGGAACCGCAAGGACAGGGATCGTTTCGACCAACCTTCACTTCATTTACCACGGTTTTTGAACGTTTAAATTCTTTTTCCAACTCAACACGTTCGTCTTCCGAAAAGAAATTATCCAACTCTTTTAATGTATATAGCCATTCAGCGGGAACTGCCAGCATATTTTTATAAAGCTTGGCAAAGTCAATCTCCAATTTGATTTCAGAATCCAGTTCAATGGACTCCAGTTCAATCGGAGTTGTCAGACTGTCACTGATCCCGTCGATAAATCCCATATATTGGGCGGGGATCATATTGCTTTCTTTTGCCAGTTCTTCAACCTTGCCTGAAATGGTTGTGATTTTTTCGTCGAGAATCTTTTGGTATAAGACCTGTTCCTCAGCACAGTACTTTTCCCAAAACTCATTTTGTTGTTCCTGGGTGCTGCAATTCTCTTCTATGTAGTTTTTCCACGTTTCATATAAACTCATTCAATTTCTCCTCATAGTAATCTAGTTTTATTATAGCCTAAAAGTATCGGGAGTTAAACCATTTTCTGACAAACTCCTTAAATTACTTCACCAATTCCATCGTAATCGGATTCACAAAGGGTGGCATACTCATACCGACCTGGTTTTTAATGGTCAGTTTAATCGTCTGACCCTTCGCCGGCACAAAATCCAGGCTGTTAAATCCCTGCATGTTAACCCGAGCCTGGTCAAAATTTTCATTATCCAGCACGGTTACCAACAATTCTGTATCACTGACTTCATCGATGGTTGCAGTAAAGCTGATGCTGTCTGCCGCTTCATTCGTTGTTGTCTTGGCACTCGGAGTGCATCCTGCAACCAATCCCATTACCAAAAGTGCCATTACCATCAAACCGATTCGCTTTTTCATTTTCTTCTCCTAAACATTTTATTTAATTAAAAAAATTAATTTATATTAACAGCCCTGCTGTTTTTTATTAAGAAGATTTTAACCTCTTGTTGATTATAATAGCATTACAGTTTACAATGATTGTATGATAAAAACACGTTGAAAGGAATAGCAACTTGAAAAATAACAAACCAAAACAGACCAAAGCTAAAATTATAAAGAATAAACCAAATGAGGAATTGGTCTCTGCCCTCATAAAATATTTGAGTTTGGCTTTAGTTGGCGCAGTTATTTTAAATATTATTCTTAATCTTTTTCTGTTGCCAATTTTTGACTATAATCCCTGGTTAGATATGTTGTTCATAATTATACCCAATATTCTTGTGTTTATTAGTCTCTCCTATCTACTTCGAAAAAAATTAAGTTATCTTAAAACGCTGCAAAAAGGATCCGAACAAGTTGCTGAAGAAAATTTTGAAGCTTATATTCCCCTTCAGGGAAATAACGAGCTCACCGATATCGCCAACAATGTAAATCTGATTCATGATTTATATGAAGCAAAAAACAAGGCTGAAGCGCTTGCCAAGATGGAAAACCATCATATTATCACCTCGATATCAAATAAAATCCATGCCCCGCTGACTGGCATTATTGGTTATCTGGAGCGTATTCAAAGCCCTGATGAACACGACTTTGCCAAAAAAGAAACCTATTTAAAAACAGCACTGCATAAAACCTATCAGGTTATCAACTTTATTGACGATCTTTTTGAGCATGCTTTTACCGATAATGGTAAAGGCTACTATCAGTTTAAAGTCTATAACGGAAAACCCTTGATTCATCAACTGCTTGATTCTTGCAGCAAAGCCATTGAAGAGGCTGGATTTGATGTGGTACTGGAAAATTGCATCGAGCGTGATTTCACCCTTTGGGTAGATCTGGAGCAACTTCAACGAATTTTTGATTACCTGATCTCCAATATTATTAAGTATGCGGACCCCGCCAAGCCAGTGGATTTTGGCCTGATTCTCAATAAAAACGAACTCTGTATTATTCTGCGTAACAAAACCATCAGCAACTCGGATAGCTCAGGTAAAACCGTCATTGATGCGGATAGTTCCAGTTTGGATTCCTGCCGAAAAATCATCACCCGTCACCAGGGCCGCATCGACTACTATCAGCTTAACCAGTTATTCAAGGTGGAGCTAATCCTGCCCATCCATCAATAACGTGTGTACTTCAGAACCCCAATCGGGGTTTTTTTATTTTTTGTCAAAAATTCTTAAGAATTTAGGTAACCTGATCTTCATATTTTACGCTTATACTTAAACTATCCGATCGATCCTATCAAAAGATCTCAGTAAATATAAATCGAACCATTAATAAGTAAAATTAAATAAAGTGCTTGACAATCATCATTACTTGTATTATTGTATCAAGTGGTTAATACAATAATACAAGTAATGATTGCAAGTAACTATTTTTTAAAATTCCATAATCAAAAGAAATAGAAGGAGAAGTTATGAAGAAAAAAGGAATTATTCTATGTGTTGTGATTGGGGTAGCCCTACTCGTTGGCGGGGGTGCCTATGTTTATGCGAATTCCCAGAAAGCACCTGAGATTTCAGTAAAAACATCCCCCTTGGCCAAGGCCACCCTTCAAAATACGATTTCGGCTACCGGTGTTGTTGAAAGTTATACCAAGGTCAAAGTCAGCGATACCAGCAATGACAACATTGAAAAACTCTATGTGTCCGTTGGTCAGGCCGTGACTAAAGGCGACTGGTTATGCCAATTGTACAACAAAGCGGATGATAGCTACAGCTATGTTAAAGCCTCAACCGGTGGAACGATTACGGCCGTTAATGCCGTTAAAGGGAACCCCGCCAATGGCGAGCTTTTTACCATTGAAGACACCAACGACCTTAAAGTTCGAGGTAAGGTTAAAGAAGCTGATTTAAATCATATTCATGAAAACATGCCGGTGCTGATAAAGGCTGATGCCACTGGGGATAAGGTATTCCCGGGTAATCTGACTAAAATAGCCCCAACTGCAATCAAAAGCGAGGCAACCACCACTGCAACCACCAACAAAGCAGAATTTGAAGTTGAGGTTGATCTTCCCAGTGATGCAACCGGATTAAAAATCGGGATGAATACCCGTTTAAGTATTGTCAGTGAAGAGCGTGCTGATGTTTTCTGTGTTCCTTTTGAAGCACTGGTTGTCGATAGTGCCGGTCAGTCCAGCATTTACATTGCTAAAGAAAACCCCGTCGAACAAGGATCTTTTACGGTTGAATCCATTCCTGTAACAACTGGTCTGGAAACTGATTCGTTAATTGAAATCGCCGGTGATCAACTCAGCGCCGGAATGTCAGTTATTACCCAACCACAAACCGTTTCGCCAGGTACGCTTGTTTCTGTGG
>JAKLQL010000212.1 GCA_022013395.1 Acetobacterium sp. | reverse complement strand
TATTCCCGATCCCGGGTAATGGTCAGGTTATCACCATGGACATAGCGATGAATTGACACAGCGCCCTGTTTTCCCAGCGCAATCGCGTCGATGGCAAACTTGGGTCCGGTCAGGGCATCGCCACCGGCAAACACATCCGGTTCCCCGGTCTGATAGGTAATCGGATCCGCTTTGATGGTTTTGTTCAGGTTTAATTCAATCTTAGAGTCTTTTATCAATTCGCCCCACTCCATTCCCTGACCAACTGAAATCAGGACATGGTTTGCTTTGACAATCTTGGTATCATTCTCATCAAACTGGGGATTGAACTTACCGGTTTGATCGAATACCGACAGACATTTTTTAAATTCTACCCCAACAACCCGGCCATTTTCGACCAGGATTTGTTTTGGCCCCCAGGAATTATTGATCACAATGCCTTCAGACAAGGCTTCGTCAATTTCTTCATCCAGGGCGGGCATTTCTTTCCGGCTTTCCAGGCAGAACATATCGATTTGTGAAGCGCCGATGCGTTCAGCCGTCCGGGCGACGTCAATGGCAACATTCCCACCGCCAATCACAATGGCCGGCCCATCCAGTTTTAAATCATCTTTTATATCATCAAAGAGACTGACCTGGCGCAAGAAATCGACCCCGGTCATCACACCAGCGGCGTCTTCGCCATCAAGCCAGAGGTTTTTACCGACCTGTGCGCCAATCGCCACATAAAAGGCGTCATAGCCTAATTTTCGCAGCGCTGGTAGGGTGATGTCCTTGCCAACTTCAATCCCTGCTTTAAATTCCACCCCTAATTCTTTTAAGACGTCGATTTCGGCATTGACGATCTCTTTTCCCAAACGGAAGTTAGGAATCCCCAGGGTTAACATGCCGCCCAGCTTTTGCTGCTTTTCAAAGACAGTGACCTGATAACCATCAACTGCCAGAAAATAAGCACAGGATAAGCCCGCTGGCCCGGCACCGATGACAGCGATTTTTTCTGAGCGCTGGGCTCGCTTTTCCGGGACAAAGCGGTGTTCTACTTTTAAATCCTGTTCGGCGACGAATTTTTTAACCTCATCAACCGCCAAAGCTTCATCAAAACTGCCTCGGGTACAGGCGGTTTCGCACTTGCGGGGACAGAGCCGACCGCAGATTGCCGGGAAGGGATTTTCTTTTTTGATCAGCTCCAGGGCATCCCGATAGCGACCCTGGGCGGCCATCTTGATATAACCCTGCACGGCGATATGGGCCGGACATTCAGATTTACAAGGACTGGTTCCGCTGTCCTCGACAAATTTGCGATGACGATAGTCGTAATTCCATTTATCTTTACCCCACTGGGTATCAAAGGGGCGATCCTTCACTTCAACCACCGGGATCGGTTTCTTGGTGCATAAATTTTGACCTAAAGTTGCAGCACTGGCCTGACAATTTTCAACGCACTCGCCACAGGCGACGCATTTGTCCTTATCCACTTGGGCGACGTAATTTGAACGTGACCAGTCGGGATTTCGGTAAAAGGTGGTATTACGAAGTCCAAAGCAAGAACAGCCGCAGCAATTACAGACCGCCAGGGCATTTCCCGGCCCTGATAAATTAGGAATCGAATGAACTAACCCCTCTTTTTCTGCCTGATCACAAATGGCAAAGGCTTCTGCCCGGGTAATTTCCCGACCTTTACCAGTTCGGATATAATATTCCGCGGCTGGCCCCACCTGAATACACATGTCTTCAATGGTATGGCCGCAGCCTTCGCCGATGGATCGCATCGATGTCCGACAGGCACAATCCGCTGCCGAGAAAACCTCATGGCTGTTTAAGATGTGCGATATTTCTTCGTATGAAGCCCGTTTGGTATCGCCATCAATGGCGCTTTCAATTGGGATGACCCGCATGACCCCAGATCCGATCGGTATGTTACCGGCCATCAATCCACCCAGTTTGCGGGTGTATTCTTCAAAACAAGCCGCAATGTCCGGATATTTGGCAACATTTTCCTTGTTGACAACCATATATTCCATGACGCCGGGAACAAAAAGTTCAAGGCAGTAAACGTCCACACCGTTTTCCATTTCCACTTTTATTGAACCGTCAACCGCCATCTTATAAAGGATTTTCTCAACGTAATCGACGGGCTTGCCGCAAAGCTTGGCGACTTCAGCGGCGGTTTTATATTTGCGGATCTCCAGTTTTAAGGCAACTTCGGCCTCTTCATCGGAAGTCACCGGTGCCAGTATCCGATATTCCGGGTCGCTTGGTTTTACTTTGACGATGCCGCCGGTGATCCCGGCGGCTATTTTATTGGCTAGTTCAAGTACCTTTTTCTTTACCATCTTATTTCCTCCACTATTAAAACTCACTTATGTGTAACAATACTTCCGTGAGCTTCGCTGCCTGTTTTGCACGAAACACTTTTTACACTGTACGGCGGACAGTCTAACGACTGTTCGCCTACACATTACAAAATTCGCGAAGACAACGAGCCAATCACAAGCTTGCTTGTAGTTGGCGACTGTCCGCGACCTCGAAGAAATTCGCATCGCGATTTCTTCTGGTTGTTTGTGAAAACTGACATCAAAACAATTATTGTTCGATTCTATAAATTTTACATTTACTAATAAATCATATCTTTAAATCCCGTTCCAGCTGCTGACTTCAGTCCGCAACCAATCGGCCCATTCGCTGATGCCTTCCCCGGTTTTGGCGGAGATGGGAATCACCTTGATGCCGGGGTTTAGTTTTGTGACCCGTTCTTTGACCGCTTCAAAATCAAAGTCGAAATAATCGACCGCATCAATCTTATTGATCAGCAATACATCAACGATGGAAAACATCAGCGGATATTTGAGGGGTTTGTCGTCTCCCTCTGGTACGCTTAAAATCATCGCATTTTTGGAAGCCCCGGTATCAAACTCGGCCGGACATACCAGATTCCCGACATTTTCCAGAATAGCGAAGTCAACGCCTGCGGTGCCAAGACCCAGCAACCCCTGTCTGGTCATATCGGCATCCAGATGACACATCCCCCCGGTGTGCAACTGGATGACTTTGGTACCCGTCCCAGCAACTGTCTGGGCATCCACATCTGAGTCAATATCGGCTTCCATAATGCCGATGGTCATCTCATCTTTTAAGGCTTCAATGGTTCTTAACACCGTGGTTGTTTTGCCGGAACCCGGGGATGACATCAAGTTCAGTAAAAAGGTCTGCTCTTTTTTCAGTTCGGTTCGCAGTAAATCTGCCTGTTGGTCATTGTCATCAAAAACACTCTGCTTGATTTCCAGTACTTTATATGCATCCATTTTATTTCTCCGA
The DNA here is from genome assembly GCA_022013395.1 of Acetobacterium sp. GTDB lineage: Bacteria > Bacillota > Clostridia > Eubacteriales > Eubacteriaceae > Acetobacterium. The sequence goes on along the minus strand of JAKLQL010000212.1, from coordinate 2,854 downwards.
TTTGTGTTTTTATTTTAATGATTTGAATTATTTTATTTAAATTATTTTATTTAAATTATTTTATTTATATTAAATGATATTGTAGCGCTGCAATACTTCTTCAATCACAGTTCCGGAAATCTTCTTTAAGCCTTTCTTTTTAACAAAGTTCATAATAAACGGAAGCTTTGTATCCCCAGGCTTTTTGCCATCCATCATCTTGACGGTCGAATCCAACAGCACTCGAACATCATAGCAAGAATTGAATACCTCAGGCACACCGCGATCGATGTCCAATAAGGTATAAACGGCCTCCATTCCGGTTCTCACTGAATATTCGGTGGTAAAGACGGTATCTCTTGGGGTATCGGCGAATTGTCCCAGGAAGGCAAAATTTTCACTGCCGTCGGGCACTACCTTGGGGCGATCGCCAGCCCGTCTGGGCATAAAGAAAGCGGTAATATAGGGCATCATACAGGGAATGGTATGGGCCGACTTGGTCGCCATGTCGTGAATCTGGGATTCCGGCACGCCCATATGGTAAAGCCACTCTTCGGTAATTTCCACTCCGGTACATTCTTTCATGGGCTTCTTGATATAGTTGCCCGGCACTTCGGAGAATAAACCGTATACCCAAACGGTCAGCTGGTCTTTGGGCTGTTCCTTGAAATGTGGCTGGCGGTTGACGGTGTAACTCAGCATCCAATTAGAATCCTGGGCGGTAATGATACCCCCGGTAACAACCCTGCCGTTAAAGGGATCACGCTTACAGATCTTTTCGATATAGGGCGGAATGCGGTCGTCCAGCGTGGTAACCGTCGCTGATTCCCAGTTGGTTTCTTTGGTGTTGGTACAAAATTTATCCGGTTTACCAAAGGCGGGATCTTGTTTGGCGATGTTTCGCCACAGTTCCCAGCAGCCACTGATGGAATCATCAAACGCTGGGGCATGGTTATCATCGCCTAGGGTTGAATTTTCGGTACAGCTGCCATTGGTGATAAAGACCAGTTCATTTTTTGTCAGGGGAATGACTTCTTCCTTGCCGGCATGGTTACAGATAATCTTGGTGGCCCGTTTCTTACCATTTTTACAATCAAAGATTACATTGGTGACCATGGTATCATATTGGAACTGAACCCCATGAGCTTCCAGATATTTGACCATTGGCAGGATCAGAGATTCGTATTGATTGTATTTGGTAAACTTCAACGCTGATAAATCCGGCAGTCCGCCGATATGATGAATAAAGCGCTGCAGATAGAGTTTCATTTCCAGAGCTGAGTGCCAGTCGCGGAAGGCAAACATGGTTCGCCAGTAGAGCCAGAAATTGGAATTTAGCAGTTCCGTCGAGAATACCTCATCAATCTGTTTGTCATAAAGGTCTTCATCCTTGGTCATAAACAGGGTGACCATTTCTTTGGAGGCTTGTTCACTGAGGTCAAACTTTCCGCCCAACTCGGCATCCCGACCCTGGTTTTTGGTTACCCTCATCAGCGAATAGTTGGGATCGGCCTTGTTCAGCCAATAAAACTCATCCAGTACCGAAACCCCGTCGGTTTCGATGGATGGAATCGAACGAAACAGATCCCACAGACATTCAAAATGGTTTTCCATTTCCCGACCGCCCCGGATGATAAAGCCTTTCTGATTGTCTTTAATTCCATCACAGGCGCCGCCGGGCAGACTTAGTTCTTCCAGAATATGAATGTTCTCGCCCTTCATTTGACCATCCCGGATCAGAAAACAGGCTGCTGCCAGCGATGCCAGACCGGCACCGACTAAATAAGCTGATTTTTTATCCACGTCCACTGGTTTTAAGGGACGGGCAAATGCTTCATAATTACCATTGCTATAGTACATTTAAATTACCTCCGTTATTCGATATCTTTTTGATAAAACAATTTACAAACTAAAAACTTGATTCTTATTCTGCCAGCGCTTTAACTTCCTGATATTTATTTAAATCAGTATACAATTCACCCAGATATGGATTTCTTTTTGTTTTGACAATTTTATAAATCATATAAATAAAGAGACCAATATTAGCAACTAATGCGATAAAGCTAAACGCAAACAGCGGCACCGTATTGTAGGTTGATGCGACTGCAAAGGTTCCCTGATCAATAAAGGCTGGGAAGGTCTGGGCAAACATACACCAGATGGCCAGAGTTTGAGCCCGATGTTGCAGCCAGGCTCCTTTTCCCACCGTGAAAGCACAGAGTGTCGGAGCCAGCAGCAGGGCAAAACCGCAATACCAGGAATGACCAGGCAGGCAGTTATAGGTATAAGCAAAATTCCATAAATCGTAGGCGATGATCCAGAACCAGAGCATATCCGGCCAGAGCATATCCTTGCTGCCATCTTTGGCGGTCTGTTTTTTAATACAGATACCGAACCATCCGGTAATGGTGATGATATTTAAGATCCCGGCAATCCCATTCATATAATTCCAGGACCCACCCAATACATACATGGCTTCATCGGCCAAAATGCCACCGCCGGCATACTGCATTCCAATTTGAAAATCCCGGGATACTGCTTCAATAATATTGATGGCCAGAATCAACGCCGGAAAACAGAGTACCCATTTCACATCCACCAAGCGACGTTCTTTGCCGGTTGCTTTATTTTTCCACTTAACATGTCGGATACACCAGAAACCAATACATCCAGCAGTGGCAGAATAGACCTTGGCTAAATGAAACCAGTCCGTGTAGGTGGTATCTCTTAATACCGTGAACCATAATGATGAAAGAATAATTGGTAAGATAACAAAACAGAAAAAACCAACATATTTCCACCGCCGGGCGGCTTCACTAAAAGCAAAGAGCGCGATGAAGACGATTACCCATACACCCCATACGCTAAATGAGGT
>JAKLQL010000020.1 GCA_022013395.1 Acetobacterium sp. | reverse complement strand
CCATAAATTTGTGCGGGCCTTTGAGGATGAAGGGGAATTGACCCAGGACATCGAAACAGTCACTGATAATCTGACCCGATATTTAAAAATGATCGATCGGGCCATGAATGTTTATTTTTCTAAAATCGATGAAACAGAATTAAAAGATCTTGTCAGTGTGTTGGAAAACATTTATCGTGAAGATTATAAAAAAAGAAACCACGATTAACAAATTCAGAAAAAAAGAAAATTATAAAAACGAGGTACACAATTATGGATATGAATTTATTCACTCAAAAATCATTAGAAGCAATCAAAACCGCGGAACTGATCGCCGGGGAATACAATCACATGGAAATCGAACCCGAACATCTGTTGATGGGGCTGATTACTCAGGAAAATGGTGTCGTTGGTCGGATTTTTGATCGTCTGGGCAAGAACTCCCATACCATTGCCGAAGAACTGCGACGGGAAATCGGTAAGAAACCCAGTGTGTCCGGGCCCGGTCGGGAACAGGGCAAGGTTTACGTCAGCAGCGATACCGATAAGGTCTTGAACGAATCCTACAAAGAAGCAAAAAAACTGGATGACCAGTATATTTCGGTGGAGTGTCTTTTGCTGGCACTGTATAGTCTGGGAAAAAAATCCCAGGCCGTCGAAATTCTGGAACGCTATGGCATTCCCAAAAAAGATGTTGAAAATGTTTTAAAAGAAGTGCGGGGGGGACAACGGGTAGTCAATGATCATCCGGAGGTCACCTATGAGGCCCTAAGCCAGTACGGACACGATCTGGTTCAGGATGCCATTGATAATAAACTGGACCCGGTGATCGGTCGAGATTCAGAAATACGCCACGCTATTCGTATTTTAAGCCGAAAAACAAAAAATAATCCGGTGCTCATTGGCGAACCTGGGGTTGGTAAGACCTCTATCGTCGAAGGTTTGGCCATGCGGATCGTTGCCGGAGATGTTCCTGAAGGTCTGAAAGATAAACGAATCATCGCTTTGGATCTGGGAGCCCTGGTAGCCGGAGCCAAATATCGTGGCGAGTTTGAAGAACGTCTGAAAGCCGTCTTAAAAGAAGTGGTGGACAGCAACGGTGAAATCATTCTCTTTATCGATGAACTGCACAACATTGTCGGTGCCGGAAAAACCGAAGGAGCCATGGATGCGGGCAATATGTTAAAACCGATGCTGGCTCGTGGCGAACTCCATTGTATCGGTGCTACCACTCTGGACGAATACCGCCAGTATATCGAAAAAGATCCGGCCCTGGAACGTCGTTTCCAACCGGTGCTGGTTGATGAGCCTACCGTAGAAGACACCATCTCCATTCTGCGGGGATTGAAAGATACCTATGAACGTTACCACGGCGTTCAGATTCTCGACACCGCCTTGGTTGCTGCTGCCACCCTTTCCAACCGCTATATCTCCGACCGTTTCCTGCCGGATAAAGCCATTG
>JAKLQL010000211.1 GCA_022013395.1 Acetobacterium sp. | reverse complement strand
GATCGTTATAGTTGAATTACTAGAATACAATCGAAGATTTTGAATTTTAAGAATTTATATTTCTAATAGATCGGCATTATTCAACTGGTAAAAAAATTCAACAAAATCAAAAAAAGTAGTTGACAAAAAAAAGATCAAGAAATATAATAATTCATATAGAATTAATATGAAATAAAATAGAAATGAGGTAATGTGATGTCAAAAATTGCAAAAAATCTAACTGACTTAATCGGAAATACACCCTTATTAGAACTGGTAAATTATGAAAAAAGCCAAGGCGTAGAAGCCAAAATTGTGGCGAAACTGGAGTACTTTAATCCTTTATCTTCGGTGAAGGATCGGATCGGCTTGGCGATGATCGAAGCCGGCGAAAAAGCAGGATTGATCAAAGAAGATACAGTCATTATTGAACCAACAAGCGGAAATACCGGCGTTGGGTTAGCATTTGTTGCGGCAGCCAAAGGTTATCGTCTGATTTTAACGATGCCAGAAACCATGAGTGTTGAACGTCGTAATTTAGTTTCGGCTTTAGGGGCTGAGTTGGTTTTAACACCCGGATCTCTGGGAATGAAAGGCGCAATTGCTAAAGCTCAAGAATTAGCTGAAACAATTCCCAGTGCCTACATTCCTCAACAATTTAATAATCCGGCAAATCCCGAAATTCATCGTAAAACAACCGCTGTCGAAATTTGGAATGATACCGATGGTGAAGTGGATATTTTCGTCGCTGGAATCGGAACTGGTGGTACCATTACCGGTGTTGGTGAAGTTTTAAAAGAAAAGAAGCCTGGTGTTCAAGTAGTGGCCGTAGAACCAGAAGCGTCGCCAGTATTATCAGGTGGAAACCCAGGACCTCATAAAATTCAGGGGATTGGCGCAGGTTTTGTTCCCGAAGTTTTAAACACTAGTGTTTATGACGAAATCATTAAGGTCAGTAATGATCATGCTTTCCAGACTTCAAAAGAAATTGGACGGAAAGAGGGTTTGTTAGTGGGGATTTCTTCCGGTGCGGCAATTTATGCAGCGACTGAATTGGCAAAAAGACCAGAAAACAAAGGTAAAACCATCGTGGTCTTATTACCGGATACTGGCGAACGTTATTTATCCACAGGATTGTTTCAATAATGAAAATTTCCACTAAGGGCAGGTATGCCTTACGTTTAATGCTGGACCTGGCGATTAATAACACCGGGGAATATATTCCTATTAAACGGATTGCTGAGCGCCAGGAGATTTCTGAAAAATATTTGGAGCAGATCATCACCCAGATTTCAAGAGCTGGATTTGTTCGCAGTGTTCGCGGATCACAGGGAGGGTACCAGCTGGCAAGTCCCCCTGAAGAATATACAGTTGGGATGATTGTCCGGCTATTAGAAGGTGAATTATCGCCAGTGGTTCTAACTGATGAACCGGGAAATTATGAGCAGGCAGATCGTTCTGTAACAGCGGATGTATGGCAGGAGATTAAAGATGCTATTGATGATGTTGTCGATAATATTACGTTGGCAGAGTTGGTCAGACGCTATCATGAAAAAGGTAATTGTGAATATTATATTTAGTTGAAAAAAATGGACTTGCTTTCACAGGGGAAATTTAACAGTTCGCCTGTGAAAGCGGCCAAATTACTAAGTGATTACAAGCAATTTGTGAACACCGACAGGTGTTTTTTTTTGAAAAAATTTAGTGAAATTGCTATAAACGACCGATTTTTACGGTTGAGAAACGAAAAAATACTCATAAAAAACAAGCGAAATTGAATCTAAAAATTGTTTAAAAAACCTCAGTAAAAAGTTATTGACAAAAGAAAAATCATCTAATATAATAATCATACCAAACATATAGGAGATATATGTTATTATTTAAAAAAGCGAGGAAATGAAATGTCTATAAACAAACAGGAATTATTCGAAAAACTGGCTGACTCTATTGTGGATATGGATGAAGACCTGACGATTGAAATCAGTAATCAGGTTATAGCGGAAGGTCTTGACGCCTACGAAGCAATTGTCAATGGATTAACCGTCGGAATGAATCAGGCCGGAAAACTTTTTGATGAAGAAGAGTATTTTGTACCAGAACTGCTGATGTGTTCAGACGCTATGTATGCCGGTTTGAATATTTTAAAGCCCCATATTAAAGTCAATGAACACGAAACAAAAAGAAAAGCGGTTATTGGAGTTATCGAAGGGGATACTCATGACATTGGCAAAAACCTGGTAAAAATTATGCTTGAAACCGGTGGCTATGATATCGTGGATTTGGGAAGAGATATTTCTCCAGCTACTTTCGTTGAAAGAGCAAAAGAAGAAAAAGCTGAATTCATCTTTATTTCAACATTAATGACAACTACCATGGAAGGCATGAACGAAGTCATTGAAATTCTGGTTGAAGAAAAAATCAGAGAAGACTACAAAGTGTTAATTGGTGGCGGTCCTGTTTCTCAGTCATACGCTGATAAAATTGGTGCTGATGGTTACGCTGAAAATGCTGCCGAGGCAGTAAAACTGGCAAATAATATTGTTGCTGCATATGGAAATGAAATCTAATACAGGAAAATACTAAAAGTTTAAGACTATTATATTGGAGGAAATCATCTATGTCATTGATACAAAGAAATGAAGAAATAACATCACTGGAACGCGTTGTTCTGACTCTGCAACGAAAAGAAGTTG
>JAKLQL010000210.1 GCA_022013395.1 Acetobacterium sp. | reverse complement strand
TCCTTTGCCTTTTTATCAGCAACTGCCTTTGATTCAACCTCAATTTGGCGGATCATGATTGCGGCCTCTCTTCGCGTATCCTTGCTGATATCTTCAAGCAAAATTTCTTTTGCTTCATCATATGTAAGTCCGGATATACGTTCAAGTTCTTTTACTTCTTCATCATACAAACTATCCAATTTTTCTTTTTTCTTTTCCAGCTCCTTGCCTCTTTTGGTAAGAGCTTCTTCGTTACGTTCAAGATTTGTTAATTTTTTCTCAAGATTTTCTTCTTTTGAAACAAGTCGATTTTCAAGTTTCTGAAGCTCGGCTCTACGTTCTTTGTTATCTTTCTCAAGGGATTCTTTTAATTTCAGGGATTCTTCCTTTGCATCAAATAGAATTTCCTTTTTTAAAGTTTCACCTTCTTTAACAGCATCATTCACAATTGTTGTGGCGGTTAATTCAGCATTTCTGATCTTGCCTTCGGCAATATTCTTGCGCACAAAATAACCAATAACAAAAGCGGCAATAATGCCAATGAATAAAATAATTGTTAGTATGTCTATAATTTTCACCTCCCTATAAACTGTTTGCTATATTTTTAATCTACTCATCATGATCTATATTTTATACTCTTTTGAAAATAGTGTCAAGAAAACAAAGTTCCGACTAAAGGGTTATTTTTTAAATTCAAAAAAAGAACCTTAAAAAGGTTCTTTTTTGAATTGTTTTCTTCTTTAATTACTACTTTTAGATAATATCATCCTCATCTATTAAGTTTTCTTCAATTTCTTCAGCATCGTCAGGTTCAGCCACAACCTTACTCAAGGCATTTTTTTCGCGTATTTCTTTTTCAAAGGCATCAGCAACCTCAGGATTTGCCATCAGATATTCTTTTGAATTGTCTCGGCCTTGACCCAATCGTTGTTCCCCATAAGAAAACCAGGATCCGGATTTATCGACAATCCCAAAATCAACCCCAACATCCAAAAGATCGCCCTCTTTGGAGATACCTTTGCCATACATAATATCAAACTCCGCTTGCTTGAACGGCGGTGCAATTTTATTTTTGACGATCTTTGCCCGAGTTCGGTTACCAACAATTTCAGTTCCCTTTTTGAGCGATTCAATTCGTCGCACATCAATTCTAACGGAAGCATAAAATTTAAGTGCTTTTCCTCCCGTGGTGGTTTCCGGGTTACCAAACATTACCCCAATTTTTTCTCTTAACTGATTAATGAAAATAGTGGTGGTGTTCGATTTTTTAATAACACCGGTTAATTTTCTCAGGGCTTGTGACATCAAGCGAGCCTGAAGACCCATATGTGAATCCCCCATTTCGCCATCAATTTCTGCTCGTGGAACCAGCGCCGCAACAGAGTCAATGACGACAACGTCAATGGCATTACTACGTACTAAGGCTTCGACAATTTCCATTGCCTGTTCACCTGTATCTGGCTGAGCGACCAAAAGATTATCAATGTCGACACCTAATGCTTTGGCATAGGTGGGATCCAAAGCATGTTCCGCATCAACAAAGGCCGCATTTCCGCCCGCTTTTTGTGCTTCTGCGATGATATGAAGGGCAATGGTCGTTTTACCAGAAGATTCAGGACCATATATTTCGACAACTCGTCCCCGGGGCACACCGCCTACCCCAAGTGCCATATCCAGACCGATTGATGAGGTTGAGATGACCTCAACGTTCAGTTTGGCAGCATCGTCGCCAAGGCGCATGACAGCCCCTTTACCAAAACTTCTTTCAATGTTTTTCAGAGCCGCATCGAGGGCCTTTTGTTTATCTGTAAATTGCTCGTTTGTTTTTATTTTTTCAGCCATTTGCAACCATCCTATTTCTTATTAGAACATTCGTTCTTACTTTGTTTTATTATATCTATTTTGTTTAGCTTTGTCAACTATGGTTTTTCTAATCAGGTGGAAGACTTTATTCGCCGTTTTTTGCTGGACTACTTTTCGCTCGCCATTGAAATGATATTTAAATACTTCCGTATCACCATCATAACAGATTCCAATAAACACCAGGCCGACTGGTTTTTCTTCACTGCCGCCATCAGGGCCGGCAATTCCGGTAACGGATACATTGATGATTGATTTTGAAATACGCTGTAAGTTCTCACACATTTCTCTGGCAGTTTCTTCACTGACAGCCCCATATTTTTCAAGCGTTTCTTTTTTCACACCCAACAGATTAATTTTTGCTTCATTTGAATAGGTCACCAGTCCGGTACCAAAAACCTTGGAAATACCTGGGTATTCGGTGAGTAGCGAGGCAATTAAGCCACCGGTACAGGATTCGGCGGTGGCTAAGCTGATATTTTTTTCCAACAATAATTTGCAGACTGTTTCCTGTAGGGATTCTTTTGAAAATGTAAAGATATTATCTTCAAACCGCTGCAGCATGATCTCCTCATATTTGTCAAGTAAAGCATTCATTTCATTTTCATCATTACCATTTGCGGTAATGCGAATCAGTACTTCCCCCATTTTTGCATAGGTAGCAATGGTTGGATTAATTTGCGTATCGATGAGATCAAGCAGTCGATCTTCGGCTGCTGATTCCCCAATATCGGATAAATTGTAATAACGGGAAATGACCAGCTGGTTCTGATCCTGTTTTAAAATCGGTAAGACCGCTTCCTGAAAAACCCGGGTCATTTCTCTTGGTGGTCCGGGCAGCATAATAATGATCCGCCCCTGTTCTTTTAAGAGGATTCCTGGTGCAGTTCCACAGGGATTAAATAAAATTTCAGCCGTTTCCGGTATAAATGTCTGCTTGAGGTTGTTTGGGGTCATGGTAAATTCTCGATTAACAAAATATTGCATCAAATCTTCTTTTGTTTTTTCATCCTGAATCAATTTTTTATGAAAAACATCGGCAATAACTTCTTTGGTTAAATCGTCCTGAGTGGGTCCCAGCCCCCCGGTGGTGATAATTAGATCACTACGGTTAAACGCAATTTTTACCGCTTCTTCCAAACGTTTGGGGTTATCGCCAACGGTGGTATGATAACATACCCGTATTCCCAACAGGGACAGTTCTCGTGATAAATACTGCACATTGGTATTAAGGGTATCCCCCACTAAAAGTTCAGTACCTACAGAAATCAATTCACATTTCATTTTTGTTTCCTTTCAAAGTCACTTTAAGAATAATGTCCTTATCCAGTCTGACAGTCCAGAAAATCGAAAAACAGCTATTCTTCGACTGCAGAAAAACATTATTATGCTACAAGATGCTAATTACATGGATCGGAATACTTTTTTATTAAGTATAATATAGTCGATTCCCGAGTATAAGGTAAGAATGGTGGCAATATACATCATAATGGTAGCCGCCGGAATATTGATCAGTGAAAATGGCCAGTTATTAAAGAGAATCAGGATAATGGCAATCATCTGGGATATCGTTTTTGCTTTACCCCATTTGCTGGCAGCAATGATAATACCATCAGCCGCCGCTAGGGATCGTAAACCAGTGATGGCAAATTCCCTGGCGATAATGATAATAACCATCCAGGCTGGAACTGAGCCCAACTGAACAAAACAAATTAATGCTGAACAAACCAGCAGTTTATCTGCTAACGGATCCATGAATTTTCCAAAATCGGTAACCAGATTTCGACTTCGGGCAAGATAACCGTCAAGACTATCGGTTAATGAGGCAATGATAAATAAGGCCGCCGCGATCGGTTGATGGTACGGAAAATCAAGCAGCAAGGCCACAATAAAGAATGGAATCATGATCATTCGGACAACAGTAATTTTATTTGGTAAATTCATTTTCAACATCTCCTATCAAAGCATATTCTAAAGCATTGACTATTTTAACGGAATAAAAACTTCCGATTATTAAAGTACCCCCGTTGCTGTCGACAAAAACAGTCCCATCGATATCAGGTGCATCGCCGTAAAAACGTCCAAAATATGACTCATCTTCCTTACCTTCTATTAAGACATCCTCAGTTTTTCCAATAAACCGTGCTTTGTTTTCTAACGAAATAATTTGCTGGGCCATCATAATTTCATTATAACGCTTTTCCTTAGTTTCCTCAGAAACTTGGTTTTCGAAAACAGCGGCCGGAGTATCTTCTTCCTGGGAATACTTAAACACGCCCAGATGGTCAAATTTCAGCTCATCGATTCTT
>JAKLQL010000209.1 GCA_022013395.1 Acetobacterium sp. | reverse complement strand
GTATTACCACTTCTCTCTCTAATAGGCCTATCATCGAGAAGTCAGCAATACACCGCGCTGCGTTTAGAATATTTAAAATCAACACCTTTGCTAAAATCAATTTTATTATCAGATGTTTCTCCCTTTAATTTCTTTGCTGTGATGCCAAAATCTTTTACATTACCTTTTCGAGTGAATATCCCATCATCAACCGATCCAAAATCACCCAGTGATAGTGGATATCCCGGAGGAAATACCGGATAATAACCCCACTCATTTTTAACAACATTGGCATAACTTTCAAATACAGAATTCATTTGTAGTTCACCTCTCAAAATTTTTTTTTATCATCCCAAACCCGATTCGTGACTATATCCAAATGTCGAAACATATTATTTTCATCACTTTTCTTACTGATATACCTCCTTTGTGACTGTTATTCTTACTAATAACCCCTTTTTGACACGTCTAAACACAGCGATTCATTTTTCTTATCAAAACCTCCTTGATTGTTTTCTGTTTCCCGAGGAAACAGATTTACCATATGTACCCATGTTGAAAAGTTTGTGATTGCGATAAAACACTTTATTTTCTTTTTCAATCACTAAAAAAGGGCGTAGAAATCCTGAATGCAAAAAAAGCATAAAGCTTGTCATTTCTACGTCTTAAATAAAAAGTCTGCTGGATAGGTGGTTTTTTCATGACCACTGGATTCTCATTATCCTTCGTCCAAACTACAAAGGTGACTATCACCTTAACGAATCCAAAATCTCTCCCGAAGTTTCCCCCGAACCGTGATTATTTTACTTGGGTTTACGTTCTCATCCCCAATGACGACATTTTAATGCAGCAGCACATTAAAAGGCCGAATAGATTTATTATTTAGGCTCTACCACACCACGCTTCTGTTTTCGGTGGTCTAACGTTGTCCCCACCCTCATTATTTAGCTGTAAGATCCTTCTTAAATCAAATTTTAAGCACAACAAAAAGGGTGTGCAGCAATCAAGTGACTACTACACACCCCTTTGTTATTGAAAAGAAATATTCAGATTACGAAAATTTTCAATGATTCTACTTCTTCTATCGGATCCAACCAGCTTGCTCATGCAGGAGCTGGTTGACGGTTTTGCTACTTCTTGACTAGTCGATTTTACCATCCGGTTTCTTCGATTCCTTTCTATTAAGATCATTGATTTGATTCAAATTATTGCTCTGGCTCCCATTCCCCTTCGTCGATGGCACACATTTCCATATACTCCAGATGATCCGCCATACTTGCATCATTATCCGGGGTTCCCTGGGAATGGTCGGATTGTTCGACGCTGAGAATCGTATTTAACTCGTTTAATCGTAGCAGGTAGTCGTTTAGTTCCTGCTCCTGGGGAAAAGGCTTTTTAACCTCATCTCTGGCGTTTTCCAGCCGTTCCATGGTATCCTGGATATTCATTTCACATTTTTTGATCTGATCCGGGATGCTTTCCAGAACATGACCGATTCGGGTGATATTTCCCAGGGGATCGGCGCCCAAATGGACGGTATGGGTGGCCTGATTTTTGAATAAAAGATCGATCCCATCGAAACCGGAATACTTGGCTGCCATTTTAAATCCGGCATACTGGCCAATCAATCGTGGTTTATCGTCTTTCAGCTTTTTAATCACTTCCAGAATGGCGGTGCCGGCTTCCTTCTTATCGGTATAAAAGACATTACCGATGGTCATTTCAAAATGATCCTTAGATGGTCGTTGTGCTTCATAGAGCTTCAGATCCTCCACTAAGGCGTTTTTCTGCTCGGTTTGGATACTGATATCTCTTGGATAGGCTTTTAAGATATTGTCCTCCAGACGATACCGTTGGCTGACAAAATTGGCTTTGATCAGCTTCAGCTTGGTGACCTTCACATCCAGATCATGAGGTAAGCAGGCGAGTTGCCCACTCCCTCCAGAACCGTACGTACACCTCTCGGCGTATACGGCTCGCCATTTACTATCACCTTACGATTTAATCACTTGCGTGGATTGTTTTGTGACAGTCAGCACACACAGCAAGGGTTTTTCTATGCCTTTTCAGCATAATTTTCTCCCATTCTGCTATGCCTGTTAAGTCTTTAAGTCTTTTCACTTGGTGTATTTCAATCTCAATATTTGTCGCACCACATAGCTCGCAAGCATTGCTTTTCAGCTTTGTTGCTAAACTATTAGGCTTGTCGTATTTTTTAAGATAATCAATTACATCCATTTGGTCGAATAGTGGGGTAGTTTTCCTTTTGTATCCACCATTGTAAAATACAGCTTGCCGATTTCCAGATTTAGTCGTGTAGTGGACAGTGAAGTTGCCATTTTCCACATACTTTGATTTAATCTTGGAAACTTGAGTGCGATATTTTGCACCAAAGGTTTTAAGCATACTATATTTCATAAGACTTGCAAATTTTGAAAGTGCACAGGCATTACAGGCAAGAGAGTAATAATTGTATAACCCTCTAATTTCTGAATTGTACTTTGCTAATATTTCAATATCTGTCTTGTTTATTAACTTTCCACGGTGAATGGCTTTCCATCGGTCTTTTCCATGCTCGTCTTTAACTGTTTTAATAGCACCGCATTCACGTAACTTGTTTTCCCACTTTTCGTGAGGTACATAAAGTTTTAGTACACCACTATAAATTCTAACTCTGACACCTTTGGCATTACGCTTGATGTCTTGACTTTTAGATACCGTTAGGTCATATCCTAAGAATCTTGCCTTTTGGGAAGTATGCGTGATTTTTGTTTTTTCTTCTGAAAGTGTTAGTTTCAGTTTTTCTGATACAAATTTTGCTATATCGGCTTTTACTTTTTCGGCGTCCTCTTTACTTCCGATAACACTGACGATAAAATCATCTGCATACCGCACATATTGAAGTGCCTTATAGTTCGTATCAAACGGGTGATTTACTGGCAATTTTCGCACCTCTGATTTCAGGTTCCGTAACTGCTGTGCAGACTTTACTTTTTCTTCTTCGGTTAGATTGCCCCATACTTTTGACATTGACTTTTTGTATCTACATGCTGTTCCATGCACACGCTCGTATTCTGGATTTCTTTTGCGCTTTAGTGAATTACCTAAATCAAATTTCGCCTTGTATTCTGCCATGTAGCTATCCAATTCATTGAGATAGATATTTGCAAGAATTGGACTTACACCAGAGCCTTGTGGTGTTCCGGAGTAGGTTGCATGGTATTCCCATTGCTCCATATACCCGGCTTTTAAGAATTTCCACATTAACCCGATAAAGGCTTCATCATTGATTTTTCTGCGTAGAATACTAATTAGCACATGGTGGTCAAAACTGTCAAAACAGGCTGTAATATCGCCCTCAATAAACCATGTTGCCCCTGTAAATGTTCTTTGAATTTGCAATAATGCTGTGTGGCAACTTCTCTTTGGTCTAAACCCATGAGAGTTCTTTGAAAAATTTGGTTCATAGATACTTTCTAATATTAGCCTAACTACTTCTTGTACCAGTTTATCGTCACTTGACGGTATGCCAAGTGGACGTTTTTTGGTGCTATTCTTTTTTTCAATATAGGTTCTTCGAGCAGGGTTAGGTTGGTAGCTTTTGTCTTTGATTTTTGTAATGATATTTTCAATTCTTCTGCTACTCATACCGTCGATTGTTGAACCATCCACTCCCATTGTCATACTGCCGTCATTTGCATAAACATTTTTGTATGCCAACAGATAAAACTCTGGGTTATATAGATTGCGGTATAACCGTTCAAATCTATATTCTTTTTGTTGTGATTTTTCGCTTAGACTATTTAATACTGCAATTGGGTTTCTCATAGTGCCTCTCGCACCATCCTTTCTTTTGTATTAAAAAAGTAAACTGCTTCCCTTCGCCATGTAAGCGGCTTTCCCGCATCCGTTTTACGGCATTACCTGTCATTTCAGGTTTCTCGGACTACTACGGAAGCTGTGTAACCATGCCCGATTTCTCGGGTTTAGGTCATCCCCATTTAGGTATATTGAAACATAAGCCTTTCATACTGTCGGATACGACTTTCGCCATTTACTTTATCTAAAAGTTGCTTTGTCCTTAATATCACGCAAATGCACAAGATGGAAGAACATCTGCAAGGACGAATTGCGTTTCATCTCATTTCGCAATTAGGAAAAGATACTCCCAAGCTTTGGCTATCATTTAAGCAGTTTAGCTTTTATCCTCGTGTATGAATTTTTATCTCCATATTTACAGGTTTGTTATGAGATTTATTGTCCTGTAACTATCTGCAACTTACGTTGCAACAACATGCTACACTCCCCACTGGGTTTCCCCTCATGGATAAGTTGTGAGATAATGGGTTGATTTTCACCTACCTTTCTTGATATTTTTACCCACCGCTTGCTTAAGGCGGTATTTCAATATTCCCACGCAACTACTTTTAGCGGTAGTCGCTTATGGGCGCACCATCTTTTCCTTAATGAGCGGATTGCCGGTGGCCAGGGCTTTGACTTCGGCATAGGATAATGCCTGCTCATCGACATCCTCACAGGATCTCCCTGGGAGTTTACTGGTCATGATCTGACCGATAAATTTCTGTTTATTCTCGATCAACTGCCACGAGTAGCTGTCAAAAGTTTGCTCGGTGATATAACGAAAAATCTTCACTTCCGGATTTTCGTTTCCCTGTCTTAGGATGCGACCCTCCTGTTGCTCAATATCGCTTGGTCGCCACGGGACATCCAGATGATGAAGGGCAATTAACTTGTCCTGGACGTTGGTTCCAGCGCCCATTTTAGGCGTTGATCCAATCAGTACCCGCACGGATCCGCTTCTTACCTTGGAAAAAAGTGCCGTTTTCTTCACATCGGTGTCAGCATCGTGAATAAAGGCAATCTCATCTTCCGGGATCCCCTTTTCAATGGCTTTACTTTTAATCTCCTGATAGACATTGAATCGGCCATCTTTATTGGGCGTGGATAAATCACAAAATACCAATTGAGCTGATCGCTGATCCATGCTATCCTGCCAGACCGCAACAATATTTTCGACACTCTTATTCACCTTTGATTCCTCGGGATCGGGCAGCAGCGGGTTAATCAGTCGCTGATCCAGGGCCAGCTTGCGTCCGTCATTGGTGATTTTCAGCATATTATCCTCATAAGGTTCCACCAGGTTATTTCGGACCCGTTCGGCTCGTTCAACCAGCTCCATAAGCATCTCCTTCTGATGATCGGACGGTTTAATCACTACATCTTCATAGATGGCCTTTGGTACCGGAAGTTTTAACATATCCGGGGTTTGAATATCTGCCACCTCCTTAAAGACAGCCATCAGCTCCGGCAGATTATAAAACCGGGCCAGACGGGTTTTGGATCGGTATCCGGTACCTTCCGGGGATAATTCGATGGCGGTAATGGCTTCGGCATAGGTCGATGCCCAGGCATCGAAGTGACCTAAATCCATGTCCATCAGGGTGTCGTACTGGAGATAACGCATCATCGTATATAATTCGGTAATGCTGTTTGAAATTGGTGTTCCGGTGGCAAAGACCACCCCTTTGTTCTGGGTTAATTGATCCAAATACTGACATTTGTTAAACATATCGGTGGCTTTTTGCGCTTCACTCTGCCCGATACCGGCCACGTTTCGCATTTTGGTATACAGAAACAAATTTTTGTAGTTATGGGCTTCATCCACAAACAACCGGTCAATCCCCAATTCCTCAAAGGTAATGACACCATCTTTTCGGGTGTCATCATTGAGCCGGTTCAGACGTATTTCCATTGACTTCCGGGTTCTTTCCAGTTGTTTGATGGTGAACTGTTCTTCATTATTGCGTTTGGCATCATCGATGGCCATTAGCACATCATTAATCTGGCTGTCCAGAGCCTGTTCCTGAAATTCTTTCGATAAGGGGATCTTTTCAAATTGGGAGTGGCCAATAATAATGGCATCATAATCGCCGGTGGCGATCCGGGAACAGAACTTCTTACGGTTATCCGGTTCAAAATCCTTTTTCCGAGCAACCAGGACATTGGCTCCGGGATAGAGTGCCAGAAACTCGGCTCCCCATTGTCCGATTAAATGAT
>JAKLQL010000208.1 GCA_022013395.1 Acetobacterium sp. | reverse complement strand
CCAAAAAACGAGGTTGAACCGCCATGAACGCCATATTTTAGGGTGACATGGGTCAGGTCATGACTGGCGATTCGTGCTTCAATTTCATCTTTTGTCAATCCAATGGGCACGACGCCACTTGTTCGGATCACCGGAGAGAGTTTTGCCACAGCGCTTCTTGATAGATCTAGCTTATCTATCCCAAATATTTTCGCAAAATACATGGGTGCAGATTTATCGACAGTTACCCGTATTTCAGTATATTGACCATTACTGATTTTCCCTAAAACAACATCATCTTCTGTAATATCCCCAAATCCATTAAGACTGGCATAGCTGACTGCACTTGCTTTTATTTGATTGATCTTTGTGATATTACCAGTTTCAATGGGCAATAGCCGCCCAGATGAATACACTGCCGCATCGGCAGCTTTTTGCTGTTCTCCGGTACTTAAAAAGGCCAACCCCAGATCAATTACCAACGCTAATATCCCCATTATAAAAACCATCGACACAGCTACTATAATTAATGCATCACCATGTTCTTGATCTTTTATTCGTGTGAAAAACATATTTTTTCTTAAAAAAGCTATTATCTTATTCATCTATTCCACCTTCATGGTGCAGGATGAAGAAAGATTCATGGTTTCACCCTGAACAAAAACACCAACAATTGGGGTAAGTATATCAATGTCATCACTGATTTTAATGACAACATCGCCGAGTCGCGGATTTGATGCATTTGTAAAAGTAATGTCAATATCCACTGAATCGGCAATGTTTTCTGGGGCAATCGCCCGGATATGATCTGCTATTGCTGTTTTACTGGTTGAATGAACGATTGCATATCGCGCCCCCTCTCTGGAACAATAATCAATACTGTTTTGGTTCATAAACAACCAACCAAAATCGATGATTGCACACAAAATCATAATCAAAATTGGCAGGGTGATCGCAAGCTCAACAATGGCTTGTCCGTCTTCTTTTTTTATTCTTTTGATTATGTTTGCAAACATTCTTCCTCCCCGATTATTCAAAAATGAATATCTTATTTATAAAAAAATTGCGTGTTAATCTTTCTGCCATTAAAAAAGGCATATTGATTACGTCTGGCAGAACTCTCTACTCTGACGTTGCCAATATGCCACTGGTTTCTTCACAGTAAACACAATAACTACCTATAGACTTTATGCTGCTAATTTCGTTCCGATATCCGTAAAGAATTGACCAATTTGTGGTCCTAATAACCAGATGGCTGCAATGGCTGCCAAAGCAATCCCCGCAATAATTAATCCATACTCTACCATACCCTGTCCATCTTCTTCTCTGATCATTCGTGCAAATGCATTTTTCATTTCTTTCTCCTTAAAATTTATTTTGAATTTTTATTCTATTATTTTTCAGATTTATTTGACGAATTTTTATGCAGCTAACTGGGTTCCGATGTCTGTAAAGAATTGACTGATTTGTGGTCCCAATAACCAGATGGCCGCAATGGCTGCCAGCGCAATCCCCGCAATAATTAACCCATACTCCACCATTCCCTGTCCATCTTCTTCTCTGATCATTCGTGCAAATGCGTTTTTCATTTCTTTCTTCTCCTTAAAATTTATTTTGAATGTTTTATTTCATATTATCAGATTTATTTGATGAGTCTTTATGCGGCTAGCTTGGTCCCAATGTCTGTAAAGAACTGGCCGATTTGTGGTCCCAATAACCAGATGGCCGCAATGGCTGCCAAGGCAATCCCCGCAATAATTAATCCATACTCGACCATACCCTGTCCATCTTCTTCTCTCATCATGCGTGCAAATGCGTTTTTCATTTTCTCAATCTCCTTATAATTTTTATTTTTGAAATACGGTTCTTGAATATTTTATTTGAATTCTTTATGCAGCTAATTTCGTTCCGATATCGGTAAACATTTGGCTGATTTGTGGCCCCAATAACCAGATGGCCGCAATGGCTGCCAAAGCAATCCCCGCAATGATTAATCCATATTCGACCATACCCTGTCCATCTTCTTCTTTGAACATTTTTACAAATAAATTTCTCATTTTCTTTTCTCCTTTAAATTATTGATTATGCTCGTAATCGTTAACACTTATTTTTGATCTTTAAAACAACTTACTAAATTCAAATAGATAATAGTTTGTATTTAAAAGATTTAAAATTAAAACCGATACAAAACCAGATGCCATAAAAGGACCCAAAGCAACTTTTGATTTCAAATTGCCTTTCCTGCTGATTATCAGATAACTTGCGTAGATCATCAGAAAGAATGTCATAATCATAATTGCTGAGATCATTCCATAAGCTCCTAAACAAAAGCCAACCGCCGATGCATATTTTACGTCTCCCCAACCAGCGCCCTTTCCGATCATTGCTGGTAAGAAGAAAATAATAAAACCAATCAATAAACCAAAAATATTTATGCTTAAACTCATTATCGGTTGACCGGTTATTAAAAATGCTCCACCAATAAAAAGTGTCATTAATACCAATTCATTAGGAATTTTTCTAATACTGATGTCGACCGCCGAAAGGATGATGCAAATGGAAAAGAGCATCATATATTCCAGTGTTTTTGATTCAAGACCATTCAATTTTAAAAAGATCAACCAAATAATTGAATTCATAATTACCCAAAATATGGTTTTAGAAATGCTCCCTGAAAATTGATGCTGCTTAAGTGTGTTAACTCTTTGCTTGATCAAGTACACAGAAGATTTCT
>JAKLQL010000207.1 GCA_022013395.1 Acetobacterium sp. | reverse complement strand
TGTTCTTATTTAAATCTTTATTTTGCGGTAATGACATATTGTTGCAGGTCAGCAGGAATGGTTAAGCCAATTTCCTGAGCGACAGTGCCATTGATGGCATATTCAAATTTTGTCGCTGATTCGATGGGCATGGTTGCCGGTTTTGCTTCGCCTTTAAGAATTTTCACGGCCATTAAGCCAGTTTGGTAACCCAGGTCAGAATAGCTGATTCCCAAGGTAGCCAATCCACCCGATTCAACCATGCCCGATTCACCGCAGATAACCGGTGTTTTTGACTGGGAGGTAATGTTCTGAACCTGAGGCATTGCTGACGCAAAGACATTATCGGTAGGAATGTAGATGGCATCACATTGGCCAACGATGGATTGAGTCGCCTGTTGGACATCATTTGAGTTGGTTACGGTTACTTCTACATATTTCATGCCCAGCTTTTCAATCGCTTCTTTGGCGATTTTTGCCTGTAAAACGGAGTTATCTTCGCTGGAAGTATAAAGTACCCCAACGGTTTTTGCTGTTGGTACTAATTTCACCAAAAGATCGATTTGTTCTTTGATTGGGTTCATGTCGGTGGTTCCGCTGACGTTTCCACCAGGGGCTTCGTTTGATTTGACCAGACGAGCTGCTTCATAGTCAGTGATCGCCGTTCCCAAAATGGGAATTTCGGTTGTTTTTCCAGCAATCGCCTGAGCCGCTGGCGTTGCGATAGCAAGAACCAGATCTACCTTATTGCTGACAAAACGATCGCTGATGGTTGATAAATTACTTTGATCTCCTTGTGCATTTTGCACATCAAGGGTAATGTTTTTACCATCGGTATAGCCGTTGTCAGCCAAAGCTTTGACAAAACCTTCCCGGGCTGCATCCAAAGCAACATGATCAACATACTGAACAATACCAATCGTGGCATTTTTACTTTCCTGTTTTGTTGCTGAATTTGAACAGCCGGCTCCTAATGCAACTAATGAAGCAATCAGAAGAACTGTCATCAATTTTTTCCCATACTTTTTCATTTCTTTTCCTCCATTTTAATTTATATTCAATAAAACCTTTTCAGGTTGAATTGTATTTTAAAACCGTTCTGATCGAAATATAAAACAGATCAAAAACTTCTTGATACGGTTTTCACAT
Organism: Acetobacterium sp.; assembly: GCA_022013395.1. Lineage (GTDB taxonomy): Bacteria > Bacillota > Clostridia > Eubacteriales > Eubacteriaceae > Acetobacterium. The sequence goes on along the minus strand of JAKLQL010000207.1, from coordinate 4,171 downwards.
TCACACAAAAAAAAATCGCCACTGTATAACAGGGACGAAAATAAATTCGCGGTACCACCTTGCCTTTGATGCTTAACATCACGCTCTGTAAGTAACATCAGTTACTTAACCACGATAACGGTTGGTATCCGGCTCAGCCTAATGGGTATAAACCGTTCGGTGGGCAGCTCACAAGATGTATTCGCAATCGTAATCCTACTTTCTCACACCAACCGAAAGTTCTCTGAAAAGACTATCCAATTCCTACTTGTTCCTGGTCATCACTGTATTGTTTTTTATTATATTTATACGAGTCGAATTTGTCAACAATTATTACAAATTCGACTCGTAGTATTTAAAAATCTGATTCTTTTTTCATTATTAATGAGTTGATTCCGAGTTTATTCCAGGGTCAATGACTTTGTTTTAATTTTTTCGATCAGTTTTTCTTTTAAGTCCGTCAGACTGATCAGACCAGCGTCACCAGTATCCCGGATTCGCAGGGCCAAATCGCCGCCTTCGGCTTCTTTATCTCCAACAACCAGCATATAAGGAACTTTTTGCATTTGCGCTTCCCGGATCCGGTAACCCAGTTTTTCATCCCGGACATCCACCGACGCCCGGACACCAATGGCGGTCAGTTCTTCGGCAATCCCTTTGGCAAAATCATGGTGGGCATCCGCAACCGGAATAATCATCACCTGCACCGGAGCCAGCCAAACCGGGAATTTTCCAGCAAAATGTTCAATCAGGATTCCGAAGAATCGTTCGATACTACCTAAAATGGTTCGATGAACAATAACGGGACGGTGTTTTTCGCCGTCTGAACCAATATAGTTCAGGTCAAAACGCTCCGGCATCTGGAAATCCAGCTGAATGGTTCCACACTGCCAGGTACGACCCAGGCTGTCTTCCAGATGGAAGTCAATTTTAGGGCCGTAGAAAGCCCCATCACCAGGGTTTAAGCGATAGTCGATTTCTTTTTTCTCCAGTGCTTTTCTTAAGGCATCGGTTGCTATTTCCCAGACTTCATCAGAGCCGATGGCTTTTTCTGGTTTGGTTGATAATTCAACCTTGTAGTTAAAACCAAATACTTTATAAACTTCGTCGGCCAGATCGATTACCTTGATGACTTCGGCTTCAATTTGATCCGGGGTCATAAAGATATGGGCATCATCCTGAGTAAAGTTACGTACCCGCATTAGACCATGAAGGGCACCATGCAGCTCATGACGATGGACCAGACCCAACTCAGCCATTTTTAACGGCAGATCTCGGTAAGAGTGACCTTTACGTTTATAAACGAGCATTCCGCCCGGGCAGTTCATTGGCTTGACGGCATAAGAAGCTTCATCAATTTCGGTGAAATACATGTTTTCTTTGTAATGATCCCAGTGACCGGAGCGTTTCCACAACTCAGCATTTAGAATAATGGGTGTTTTGATTTCCTGGTATCCCCGGAGTTGATGGATCTGTCGCCAGAAATTTTCCAGTTCATTTCGAATAATCATCCCTTTAGGATGGAAGAATGGAAAACCCGGGCCTTCTTCCTGGATTGAGAAAAGATCCAGTTCTTTACCTAACTTACGGTGATCCCGTTTTTTTGCTTCTTCCAAACGCGTTAAATAGGCTTCCAATTCGCTTTTTTTAGGAAAGGTAATCCCATAAATACGTTGCAGCATCTTATTTTTTTCATCACCCCGCCAATAGGCACCGGCGAGACTTAAAAGCTTAATCGCTTTAATGCCACTGAGGTTTTGAATATGAGGACCGGCACAAAGATCGGAGAACTCACCTTGGGAATAAAAGCTGATGATGGCATCTTCCGGCAGATTTTCGATCAGTTCAGCTTTGTAAATTTCGCCTTCGGCATTCACTTTGGCCAGCGCCTCGTTGCGGCTTAACTCATAACGATTGATTTCCAAGCCTTCTTTAACAATTTTGGCCATTTCTTTCTCGATTTTTTCCATAATTTCAGGAGTGATAATCACATCCACATCGATATCATAGTAAAAACCATTGTCGATCGCCGGACCAATGGCAAGTTTGGCCTGCGGATAAAGCCGTTTGACCGCCTGGGCAAGCAGATGGGAACCAGTATGCCAGAAGGCATGCTTACCGCCTTCATCTTCAAATTTTAAAAGATTGAGGGTAGCATCTTCATTAATCGCTTGGCGGACATCCACAACCTCGCCATTGAGTTCCCCTGCCATGGTATTCTTGGCTAAACCCGGGCTGATATCTGTGGCAACTTCAAGAACAGTAATTCCGGGTTCATAAGTCTTTATGGATCCGTCTTTTAACGTAATAGTAATCATAATTTTCTCCTTTATTTTTGTCTTTAATTGTGAAAGTGCTGTAATCTCTTGCGCCCTACTTTCTTAAAAACATTTTTATTTTAAAAACAAAAAAAGCCCCTTTGTCAAACAAAGGGACGTATCAACGCGGTTCCACCCAATTTGATTCACGTACGTGAATCCACTTAAGTTCTGAATAACGGTCAGCTCCGTAAAACCCTACAAAAAAGAAACTGCGCAATCGCAATATTTCTAGTCATACTTCAGGTTTCGACTCCAAGGTGGTTTTCAATTATCTGCAGTATAAGCAATTACAGCCAAGTTGCTTACTCTCTGAAACGTATGGATAACTTACTCGTCCTTATCAACATCTTTTTTTATTTTTATTGTTTTTCAGTATAACCTTTATCTAAAAAAGAATCAATACTTTTTCACAAATTTAATTTAATATTGATTTAAAATTTGTAATTATCAGGTTGTTGACAAACTACCGTACCGACCAATTGTTAATCTGTTGTATGCTGCAAGATCGGACAGGCTATCGCCGTGTCCGCCTTGATGCAGACAACATGATATAACAATTGTCAGTACTACTGTCTATGGTCTCTATAATTAATTATTTATAATGCAATAGCCAGATCCCGAAAAAACCATTAGTCCCGGTTCGTCTTCTGATGACAAAGCTTGTCCGGAAAGCTGATTAATAAACGCAGCCGAAAAATATTGAAATTTGACCTGGGTATAGATTTTTTTCGGAGCCAGATTGACAAAATCATCCAGAAAGGTTTCGATATTGTGTGAATCTTTTAAAAACTCAAAAATCCACTCTTTATCAGGACTGTCATCGACCATTCCAGTTGGCAGTCTGAGATTTCCTTGGGAAAGGAAGTCAAACTTTATCCACTCCCCAATCAGTTGTCTTTCTTGATGATTATTGAAAAATTCCTGGAGGATGCTAAAGAGCTGTTCCTTTGATTTACCCACATCATAATAACCCTGGCTGTCCCAGTAAAAGGAAAACGCTTCAAAAAAGTCAAAAGGAGTGCTATAAATCTGGGCAGCAAAAATAAAAGCCAAGCTCTGTTTGAAAGAGCCACTGTTAAAGTAACGATCCACCAACACTTCAATTTGACGCAATTGATATAGTTCAGTCGCACTGATGTACTGATTCGAAATAATTTCATAAGGCGGAAAGCTGGCATAGTTATAGTGATGCATTTCCGACTCTGCCCGAATCCGGGTGCCTTTTAAACATTTGAGAAAGCCCAGTTGCAGCATATCGGGATTAAGGGCAATCACCTGATTAAAGGATTCTTTGAAAACCGCATAGCTTTCATAGGGTAAGCCGGCAATCAGATCCAGATGAATATGAATATTTTGTGGAGCCAACAGTTTTTTGACATGGTCTTCGGTTTTACTCACACTGATTTTTCGGCCGATCGCCGAAAGCGTTGTCGCTGCAGTGCTCTGAACGCCAATTTCAAATTGAATCAATCCTGGCGGTGCCGTCTTAAGCAGCTCAATCATTTCTTCATCGATCAGGTCACCGGTCATTTCAAAGTGAAAATTAGTATTGCCGCCTTGTTTAATCAGATAGGTAAAAATTTCCTTGGCTCGACGAAGATCACAATTGAACGTTCGATCAACCAGTTTGACCTGTTTAACACCAGCCTGAATAAAGAAATTCAGTTCCGCAAAAACTCGGTCCAGACTTAATAGATTAAGCCCCTGTTTAGCCGAAGAAAGACAATAAGAACAGGAAAATGGGCAGCCCCGCATGGTTTCATAATAAATGATCTTATGCTTGAGGCTGTCCACATCCAAGTTTAAATACGGAAAAACGAATTGGTTTAATGGAACCGGTGGTGCATCAGGATTTTCGATGATTTCACCCG
>JAKLQL010000206.1 GCA_022013395.1 Acetobacterium sp. | reverse complement strand
AATAAGAAAATAGTTAACAAAGCAAACTCAGTACGAATTATCGTCATTATTGGAGTCATTATTATTCCCCTTATGTATAGTTTTTTCTATCTCAGTGCATTCTGGGATCCTTACTCAAAATTGGACAACCTACCGGTCGCCCTCGTTAATAACGACACGGGAGCCACCATCAATAATCAGCAGCGAAATCTGGGGGACGAATTCCTGGATGAACTGATCAAGGATGGAACCTTTAAGTATGTAATAACCGATGAGGCCACCGGCAAAGCCGGGACCGAAACGGATGATTACTATGCCATGATTGTTGTTCCCAAGAATTTTTCCAACGATATTGCATCAGCCGCGACCGTTAACAAACAGACCGCCAGCATTATCTTTTCTCCCAATGAAAAAAGAAATTATCTGGCCAGTCAAATCTTAGGAAAAGCTGAGATGAAAATGGAAACCAGCTTACGGGAAAGTATTTCCGGCGAGATTGTCAATAATCTGACCGATCAGGTCGCCAAGGTTCCCGGTCAGTTGGGAACCCTAAATGATGGTTTAACCCAGCTTTCCAGTGGCTCATCCCAATTGCTGACCGGCTCACAGACGTTAGCTAACGGAACCTATTCGCTGGAAAGCGGTTCCCGGGAATTAGCTTCGGGATCTGCGACCCTGGCAGACGGAACGCAGGCACTGGCCGCTGGTAGCCAGACCCTGGCTGACGGAACCCAGACCCTGGCCGCCGGCACCTCAGAATTTGCCTCAAAATTCTCGGATTTTAATGATGGCATCAGTACCTTAAAAAGCGGTTCAGCCCAGGTAAGTGATGGCGCCAATACCCTGGCCGCCGGAACCGATCAGTTAAATCAGGGGATTCAAGGCTATACCGCTGGGGTTGATACACTGATTGGCAACGTCAACCAGACCTCAGCCTTTATTTCAGCCTTTGTGGGAGCCCATCCGGAATTGATGGCCGATCCCCAATTTGCGGCCTTCATTTCAAATATGGCATCCAGTGATAATGCTGAGAGTATTGCCCAACTGGAAGCAGCCGGCAGTCAATTAAGCGGGGCGTCCGATTCCATTGCCGCTGGCACCCAGGCCTTAGCCGCTGGCACCAACAATCTGGATAGCGGGATTGCCACCGTCAGTGCTGCCGCCGGACAATTAAACAATGCCGCCGATAGCATTTCATCGGGAGCTTCTGCCGTGTCAAGCGGCGCCTCATCACTGACAAATGGAGCCACAGCCGTATCAAATGGTGCCACCACCCTGACCAATGGGGTCTATACGCTGGCCGACGGTGCCACTACTCTGGCCAATGGTGCTACTACTCTGGTTGATGGCCAGAAGCAGCTTAACAACGGCATTACCACCGCCCAAAACGGTGTCACTACTGCAGTTAATGACGCCAATGCCGATACCGCAAAATTAAACGGCTTGGGTACCTATGTCAGCGAGCCGGTAACCGTGGACGATGAGGTGATTGACCCGATTGCCAATTACGGAACCTACTTTTCGCCCTACTTTATGTCCTTGTCTTTGTGGGTAGGCGCTCTGATTATCTTCTTTGGGATCTATTTTGATGCCGATCAGAAATTTAAGATCCTGTCCCGGGAAAGTAGTCACAAAATGGCCAGAAGCTTCATTTATTTGGGCTTAGGACTGGCTCAGGCGATCCTGCTGGGCGTTATTATTAAATATGCGTTAGGGCTTCAGATTGCCCACACCGGACTCTATTTCGTTTCGGTTTGTCTGGTATCGATGACCTTCCTGGCGATTGTTCAATTCTGTATTATCCACATGGGTGATGCTGGAAAATTTGTGGCGCTGACGCTGCTGATTCTGCAGTTGACCTCCTGCGGTGGCACCTTCCCGATTGAAACCGTGCCGAAGTTCTTCCAGGTGCTTTATCCTTTTATGCCGATGACCTATTCGGTGGTTGTGTTTAAGGATACCATTACGGGAGCCATCTCCGGCGATTTCTGGCACAGTTTCCTGATTCTGGTTATCTATCTGATTGTTTTCTTTGCCGCCACCATTTTCTTGACAACCTTCAAGAAAAGAAAGGCAGAAAAAGCAGATGTTACCGTCAAAGCAAAACTAAACTCCGACCAGATCTAGTTTAAAGCATTCAATCATTTATGAAACCGGAACCTTGCAGTAATCTGCAGGGTTCTTTTTTTGGTGGGGATCGCTTTGACATCAAGGGCTGAAATGATATAATTATCTTCAAAAACGTCACAAGGAGTGCCTGCATGTCAGATGTGTCAATTACCAAAAAAGCGATCGCCAAAGGCTTTAAACATATTCTAGAAAATAAAAACTTTGAGAAAATTACCATTGCCGAAATTACGGCCCAATGTGGTCTGAATCGTCAGACCTTTTATTACCATTTTCAGGATAAATATGATCTGATTAATTGGATTGTTTATCATGAAGCGATTATGGTGATCAGAAAAGATCTTACGATTGAAAACTGGGACACCAAGGTGCTGGAGCTCTTAACGACCATGAAAAAGGATGAGCATTTTTATCAAACTACCTTGAAGGACATTGATGGCACCGAATTTCAGAATTATCTGTTTACGGTAACAAAAGAAATCTTTCAGGAGATGATCGAACGTTTGGCCAATGATCGAAAAATGAACCAGGAAGTAGTTCGTGTTATGACTCAGCAGAAGAAAATCTTTACCGCTGAATTTTTATCCCACGGGGTGGTCGGGATGATTATTTCCTGGGCGCAAAATGGAATGACACAATCCCCGGAAGAAATCACCGTCAGCATCAAAGATATTATCAACGGCGCCCGGATGTTTGCCGTTTCCCGCTATTTTCAGGAACTGACCAAAGCGTAATTGTGAATACCGGCTGGATAAACAGCTTCAAATAATTAACAAGAAAATTTAAGGAGTCCAAATTGAAAAAGAATGAAGTGATTGAATTAACGATAGAGGGATTTAATTTCCCCGGCAAATCCTGGGGAATGCACGGCGAAAAAAAAGTCGTCATGAAAAATGGTCTGCCAGGTCAACGGGTACTGGTGAACATTGCCAAGAAACGAAAAAAATATGAAGGCCGGATTCTGGAAGTGTTGGAAAAAGCGCCCAACGAAATCGAAGCCGCTTGCGATGTCTTTGCCAAATGTGGGGGCTGTACCTATCAGAACCTGCCTTATGAGGAACAGCTCAAGCTTAAAGAAAGCTACGTTTTAAACCTGCTGGAGCAGGCCGGGATAGCGGGCTTTGCCTATGAGGGGATTGTCCCCAGCCCGGAGGTGTTTGGTTACCGGAACAAGATGGAGTATTCCTTCGGCGATAACGAAAAAGATGGCCCGCTGATGCTGGGTCTCCACGAACAGGGCAGCTTCTATAATATTGTCAAAACCGATGGCTGTAAGATTACCGACGACGATTTTAATGCGATTCAAACGGCAGTGCTGGGCTATTTTGCCCAAACCGGGGACAGCTATTTTCATAAACGCAGCCACGAAGGATTTTTAAGACATCTGGTGGTGCGCAAGGGAAAACACACCGGCGATCTGCTGATCAATTTGGCCACTACCACCCAGGGAAATCTGGATGAAGCGGCCTTTGTCAAATGCCTGTTGGATCTATCGCTTATCGGCCAGATCCGGGGAATTCTTCATACCCAAAACGATGGCATCGCCGATGTGGTCAAAGCCGAAACGGCTAAAATTCTACACGGCGAAGATAAAATTGAAGATAAAATTTTGGGACTGACCTTTGAAATCACCAGCTTTTCCTTTTTCCAGACCAATACATTAGGGGCGGAAAAGCTCTACTCCGTCGTTCGGGATTTTGTCGGTGAGGAACAGAACGAAGTGATTTATGACCTGTACTGTGGCACCGGCACCATTGCCCAGGTACTGGCGCCGGTTTCTAAAAAAGTGGTCGGCATCGAACTAGTTGCCGAAGCGGTGGAAGCGGCTAAAGCCAATGCCACCAAGAACGGCCTGGATAATTGCCAGTTTATCGCCGGCGACGTGATGGTGGAGGTGGCCAACCTCCATGACCAGGCTGATGTGATTATTCTGGATCCGCCCCGGGACGGCATCCACCCCAAAGCGATCTTTAAAATTATTGATTTTAAACCCAAGGTGTTTGTATATGTTTCCTGCAAGGCGACATCGCTAGCCCGGGATCTGCCGTTTTTTGTGGCGGCGGGGTATGAGGTGAAGAAGGTGAAGTGTGTGGACATGTTTCCGCATACCGGGCACGTGGAGACGGTGGTAGCACTATACAAAAAAGACTAATCATATTTGCTCATATTATTGCTTAAAACCAAGATTTTCATGTTTAAGAATGATATAGCAAATCACCACAAATAAGGAACTGAAAGACGCGATTGTTGTTAGGTTAGGCTTTTTGATGTGAAATGTAGGGATATAAGAAACTGAATAAAAAATGTGAATCCACTGATGTAATATCGGTGGATTTTTCTTTGGAATAATTTTCAAACTAAGGTGGGCATGTATTATAACATTTGTTATAATACAAATGACATACTGGATATGTGGAGGTGGTTTATTGAAAACTATATATACGATTGGATATTCTCGCTTT
>JAKLQL010000205.1 GCA_022013395.1 Acetobacterium sp. | reverse complement strand
CGCTGCTACACTTCATAAAAGCAAGCTGGCATTCCTGACGCCGCAAGTGCATTTTCTAATCCTGCTATTTTTGGGAGCCGGAGTTTTTTCGATTTTCAAAGCTGTTTTTTCCTTATATTCAAGCCCAGTCCAAAACGCCCTTTCACCTACAACACTTCAAGCCTTTTCTTTCACCGGGGCTTTTCTTTTTAATTTCATTGTGACCTTTGCCTTTATTGCGATGCTAAATAAACGCTTAAGCTCAGACATTGCGGACAGTAAAGAACAATTTCAGCAAATCTTCAATCTCAGCCCCAACGCCAGCTTGATCACAACCTTACCGGATGGTAAAATTGTGAATTTCAATCTTGGATTTTTAAATTTCACTGGGTACCAACATGAAGAAGTCCTTAATAAGAGTCTTTTGGAACTCAATCTTTATGAAAACCCCGCTGATCGGGAACAATTATTAAACGTTATTTCTGACCAGCAATCCGTTGATGATTTCGAAGTGAATTTTCGGCATAAAAATAACAACATCCGAATTTGTTCCGTTTCGGCAAAAATTATCCTCTTGAATAATGTTCCCCATATCATCAGTATTATTGATGATATTACCGATCGAAAAAATGCCGAACAGGCCCTAAAAAAAAGTGAGGAAAAATACCGTTTTCTTACTGAATTTACGTCTGACGTAATTTGGGTATTTAATTATACCCAGAATAAATTTACCTACATCAGCCCATCCATTTATCAATTACGGGGGCTATCAACTGAAGATGCGATGCATGAAAAATTGGAAGATTCCATGAATACAGAGTCCTTGGTGCTGGTCCGCAACTCCACCAGAAAAAATGTCAAATCGTTTATAGCCAATCCCGAAGCACCTAATACCTACCTCATCGAAATACAACAGCCTTGCCGAAATGGTGATCTTATCTGGGTTGAGGTTTCTACAAAATATCGCTATCACACCAGCGGTGATATCGAAATTGTTGGTGTCAGCCGAAACATCGATAAAAGAAAGAAGGCCGAAACAGAGGTTCTCTATCTAAGCTATCATGACCAATTAACCGGCCTTTACAATCGTCGTTTTTACGAAGAAGAATTGCTCCGCCTGGATACCCCAAGAAACCTTCCAATTGCCTTAGTAATGGCTGATGTCAATGGACTTAAACTGATCAATGATGCCTACGGCCATCAAATGGGGGATAAAATTCTAAAAACATTTGCCGAAATTCTAAAAAATGAATTCCGCCATGATGAAATTGCCTCCCGGGTTGGGGGGGATGAATTTGTGATTTTGTTTTCAAAAACAGATCAAACTAATGTGGAACGTATTCTTAAACGTCTCAACGAAATCATCTCTAAGGTCCGCATTGAATACGCCATTTTGTCAGTTTCCATGGGTTTTGCCATTAAAGAAGATCCAAGCGATAATCTCAACGATGTTTTCAAACGGGCCGAAGACGCCATGTACCAGCACAAACTATCCATCAGTCCCAGTGTTAAAAAAGCAACTATTGACCTAATTGTCAATTCAATCTATGAGAAAAATCATCAGGAAGTGATTCATTCCAAAGCAGTCAGCGAATACTGTGAGGCCATCGGGCGGGAACTGGGTTTCGCAAAGGAACCCATCAACCAGCTCAAACTGGCTGGCTTGCGTCATGATATCGGTGAAATCGCGATTGATAACGCCATTCTAACCAAGGCTGAAAAATTAAGTGACGACGAATGGGCTGAAATTAAGCGCCATCCGGAAATTGGTTACCACATCCTCCGTTCGGTGAATGAACTGGCCGAGATTGCCAAGTTTGTCCTAGAACACCATGAACGCTGGGACGGCCAGGGCTATCCCAAAGGTTTGAAGGAAGAAGAAATAACCTTGCAGGGGCGCATCATTGCTGTTGCTGACGCCTATTGCACGATGATTTCCAATCGACCATTTTGCCAGCCTTTTACCCAAGCAGAAGCGATCAATGAACTTAAACAATGCTCAGGCACCCAGTTTGACGAAAACATTGCCAAATTGTTTGTTGAAAAAGTATTAATACGAGCATGGCCGGAATCCTAAATAAAACCAATGCTGTGATAATACGATTGCTCGTATTGCGGTAGCATTGGTTTTATTTGTCAGCGGTTATTTGAGCATCCGGTCAGCTTCATTTGATAGCCATGATCCAATGGTCCGCTGCCTTTTCCCAGATCCAGATTGGCCGACAGTGCTCCGGTAACATAATCTTTGGCATTTTTGACCGCCTGTCCAACCGCTTCCCCGGCGGCCAACTGACAGGCAATGGCTGACGAAAGGGTGCACCCGGTGCCATGGGTATTGGGATTATCTATTTTTACACCAGGAAACCAGACTTCTTCACGACATTTTTCATTTTGAATCAGCAGAAAATCATCGGCACTTTCAAAAAGATGGCCGCCCTTAATCAAAATGCTGCCCGAATAATTTTTGGCAATTTTTTTGGCGGCTCTGACCATATCCGCTTTGGAGTGAATGTCAAACCCACACAGGCATTCAGCTTCGGGAATATTCGGCGTGATTATATCGGCCAGGGGCATGAGCTCATTTTTCAGGCTCTCAATGCTGTCATCACTTAACAACTTCCCGCCGCTGGTGGCCACCATGACCGGGTCCAAAACAATATTTTTGGCCTGATGTTGTTTTAATTTTGCGGCAATACTTTTAATTATTTCGGCGTTATATACCATTCCGATTTTAACCGCATCCGGATAGATGTCCGTAAAAACACAATCCATCTGGTTTTCCACAAATTCAGGCTCAACTTCAGCAATGCCGTAAACCCCGGTGGTATTTTGAGCCGTTAAAACCGTAATCACCGTCATGGCATACATGTGGTGCGCCATAATGGTTTTGATATCCGCTTGAATGCCGGCGCCGCCGCTGGAATCCGATCCGGCAATCGATAATATTTTTTTCATTTCATCAACTCCTTAAAACTTAAAATGGTGGCATCGGCATTTTTTTTAATCTCATCCCAGTCGTTTTTTGAGGACGCATCATAGACTCCCACAATGTGACACGTGGTATCTTTGGCGGCCTGAATGCAATACAAGGCGTCCTCGAAGATAGCAATTTGATCAACTGGCAATTTCAGATCCGCAACGGCTTTATGATAGATCTCCGGCTGACTTTTTGACAAACCGATCATTCCCGCTGTGAGAATAAATTCAAAATGCTCCAACAGACCAAAACGCTTCAGCACCAATTCGGTCAGCGACTGGTCAGTGGCGGTTAAAATTCCCATTTTTATCCCCTGCTGCAAATACTGGTCCAGTACTTCCTTAACAAAAGGTTTTAGCACGATGTGCTCGGCGTAGTTATTCCGGATCATGCTATTAATTTCGTCATTGACCTGCGCTTCGGTCATGTTCACTCCGAAAAACTCAATAAAATAACGAGATGACTCGGCAAAACTCATGGTTTTAATGGTCGCGTTCAAATCATCCGGCGGATTCACCCCATGATATTTCAAAAAATCCGCCCCAATATTTTCCCAGGCCGGCATCGAATCAATCAGGGTACCATCCAGATCAAAGATGATTCCCTGAACATTCGCAATTGAGTTTTTCATGGTTTTGTCATTTCCTCGGAAATCTGCCGCAGTTCCCTGGTCGCTTTGACAATGTCTTCTTTTGCGAAAATCGCCGACACCAGGGCCACCCCATCCACACCAGTTCCTTTTAAAGCGAGGATATTGGTTTCGTTAAGGCCGCCGATGGCGACCACCGGAATGGCCACACTTTTGCAGATTTCGGCAATGGTTTCAAACGCCACCACATCGGCATCGGTTTTTGTGGCGGTCGAATAGATTGCCCCTACCCCAATATAATCAGCGCCGTCGGCTTCGGCTTTTTGAGCCAATTCCACCGTATCAGCGGATACCCCAATGATCTTGTTGCCAATCCGTTTTCGCAGTTCCCCTGCATCCATATCATCCTGACCGACATGAACGCCGTCGGCCTCCACTGCCAGGGCGACTTCTACATTATCATTTATGACAAAGGGAACCTGATAGGCATCGGTTAGTTTTTTTATCGCTTTCGCTTCTTCTACAAAATCATCAAAAGCCATGTCCTTTTCCCGCAATTGAATAAAGGTGGCGCCGCCTTTGAGGGTTTCTTCGACCTGTTCAATCAAAGTTCGTTCGCCCAGCCAAGTTCGATCCGTAACGGCGTATAAGAGCATTGTCTGCTTATCGAGTTTCAACCTTCAGTCCTCCTTTTAATGCTTCCGGATTCATCTGGCTCATGGCATCGATGAGAAAGGTTCGAAAAGATGAGGTTCCGGCCTTGTTCATCTGAACTTTTTCAAAGGCCAGCTCACCGCACAGCCCCATACAACTGACGGCGGCCGCGGTTGCCAGAAGGGTTTCCTCCGGATTAGCACCGCAATAACTGCCAATAACGGTGGTCAGCATGCAGCCGGTTCCAGTAATCCGTGACATCATCGCATGACCATTACGAATGACCAAGGCTTTTTGGCTGTCAGCCACAATATCGATAGCGCCGGTGATGGCAATGACAGCGCCGGTTTTTTCACTAAGTGCTTTGGTAAAGGTAACCATCTGATCCAGATTGTCTTCGTTCACGGCATCACTGATATCGGCATCCACACCCTTGGTGGTCCCGCTGCCCAGGTCAATGGTCTTGATTTCTGAAACATTTCCCCGAATAACGGTGAACTGCACCTCTTTTAAGAGTTCAAAAACAGTATTGGTTCGCAATGAAGAAGCCCCGGCACCCACTGGATCCAGAATCACCGGTCGACCCAAAGCATTGGCCTTTTTTCCCGCCTTAATCATCGCTGCCACGGTTCGTTCGTTAAGCGTCCCGATATTAATCACCAGAGCGTTACAAATCGAAATAATTTCTTCCACCTCGTTGATATCGTCTGCCATAATCGGTGAGCCCCCACAGGCCAGCACCATATTGGCACAGTCATTCACGGTTACATAATTGGTGATGCAATGAACTAAAGGTGGTTGATTACTGACATTGTCTAAGATTTTTTCGAACATAATATTCTACCTCTTTCTACTAAGATACATAAGATACTGATTAGGACCATGGCTGGCAGGGTGACGCCAATTGAGAAATCAAAGCCCATCAGGTAGCGATAAATAAACACACCGACCACCCAAAGAATTGCATTCTTTATATCAATCAACTTATTTTCATCGGCACTGACATGTTTAAAGATAAAATAATCGGTCAGCAGAATGGCGAACAGAGGCACAAAAACCGAGCCGATTAAATAGAGAAAATCCTGATATTGTTCAATCGGGGTGATAATGGCCAGAATCACGCCAATAATGCAGGTTGCCAAAACAACCGTTTTTTCTTTAGCCTTGGAGTTCATATTGATAAAACTGATTCCCGCCGAATAAACATCCAGAAAGGCGGTGGTAACCGTCGAGAAAATAATGATCAACAAAGCTAAGACGCCAAGACCAACGGCGGTTAAGATTACAAAAATATCGGATGTTCCCACATAGAGAGCCGCCCCCAAACCAATAATATACATCCAGCAACTGCCAATAAAATAGCTAATCGAACTGACCAACGCACCAGACTTTTTGTTTTCGGAAAAGCGGGTATAGTCCGCAATCAGAGGTAACCATGAGATGGGCATGATGGCCGAGAGTTCAACGGCTCCACCAAAGCTCATCACCCCTTCGACACTGGCGGTACCGGGTGATCCGCTAAAGATCTGAAAGCTTAAAATAATGGAGCCAATAAACAATAATCCCACCGCCACCAAATTAAGCTTTTCCATATTTTTAAACCCGGCCAAAACCCAAACGGCAATGAAAATCCCAATGACAATACACCAGAGGATCGTGTTTTGATAGTTAAAAACACTTGTTGTTACTCCGTCAAAGGCTTTGGCGGCAGTAATCACCATCACGGCGGTCCAGCCGATCAGTTGTAAGATGTTCATGACTGAAAAAAAGTAAGAACCATATTTTCCAAAGGAGATCCGGGAAGATTCAATCGCCGCCAACTTACTCTGCGAGCCAATAACACCGGCCAGAAAAAGAATCAGGGTACCGATGATGTGTCCGATAATAATAGCCATCATCCCATCTTTTAAACCCAGTGGTGCAATCAGGGTTCCGGTCATGACTTCGGCAATGGAAACGGCGGCGCCAAACCATAAAAGGGTCAGACTTCGGTTTGAAAGTTTGTTTTCATTTTGCATAATAATTCCTTTCGTATTAAGAATGCACCCGCCACATTTAAAACACTTGCAGAATAAATCCACTAACCATTTTGAATTTTGCGTTGTCTTCGTTTAGACAAAAAAAACTGTGCATGAATGCACAGTAGATTTACATG
>JAKLQL010000204.1 GCA_022013395.1 Acetobacterium sp. | reverse complement strand
GGGAATCCGGTATTAATCGTTGGTGCGGATATGTCCATGAAAACCATCAATGATACCCTTAATAGGTATATTATGCTGGTATCAGCGATTGCACTGCTGATCTTTGGATTATTTATCACTGTTTATCTGCTCTTCCTGAATAAATCAATTATCAATCCGCTTCAGGTTATTGTGGATAACGCTACCGATTTTGTAAACATCAATATGGATGATAATTTAGGTGAGATTGTCGCCTTGAATATTGATGTTAAAACGGGTGATGAAATCGAAATTTTGGCCGAGGCCTTTAATAAAATGACCAGCGATATCAGTCGCTATATTAAAGAACTTACCAGTGTTACCTCAGAGCGAGAGCGGATTGAAACAGAGCTTCGGATTGCCACCCTGATTCAGGAAGGGATGCTACCCAAGAATTTTGACTACCCTGATCGAAACGAATTTACCCTTTATGCTTCCATGCGAGCTGCCAAAAATGTCGGGGGCGACTTTTATGATTTCTTCTTTGTGGATGATGACCATTTTTGCATTACCATCGGGGATGTTTCCGGCAAAGGGGTTCCCGCGGCTCTATTTATGGCCATGACCAAAGCGACGGTAAAAGATCTGGTTCTCCGACGATTGCCGGTCGACGAGGTTATGACCGAAGCGAATATCAGTTTGTGTAAAAACAATGAACAGAGTATGTTTGTCACCTTGCTGATTGCGATTATCAATGTGAAGACCGGCGTCTTCCAATGGTGTGATGCTGGACATGATCCGGCGATTATCTGGAAAAAGGATGGTACTGTTGAGATGCTCACCGGCAAAAAAGGCTTTGTCTGTGCCGGGATGGAAACCGCTAAATATAAAATGAATGAATCGCAAATCGAAAAAGGCGATATTATCTATCTCTATACCGATGGAATTCCCGAGGCCAATAATACCACCAGTGAGCTCTATGGACTGGATCGGTTGACGGCATTAGTTGCGTCAAAAGAAAAACACGATATTAAATCCCTTTGCGCTGATATCTTAGCAGATGTTGATCGATTTGCTGATAAAGAACCTCAGTTTGATGACATCACCATGCTCGGATTTAAACTTGAGGAGTAGGGAAATGGAGATTATATTAAAAAACGGCAGGGATTTATCGCTAGCAGATTTTGATGCTGTTCTTGCTCTCGATTGTAAGATTTTCGGAGATTCGATTTTAATAAATGAAGGGATGGCCGAAAAACGGTTTTTGAAGTTCAAAGATGGCGTTATTGCTGCCTACACAGGGAATACTCTGATGGGCTTTATCAGTTTTTTTAGTGTCGACGCTTCAGTTTATGAGCGGGCCCTATTTAAACAGGAGTACATTGACGATAATCTGAATGAAAGCGAAGTTGTACCACTGGAAAAAGGAAAGGCAAACACGATCTTAATATTAGATTTGGCTGTTGATGAAGCTTTCCGCCATCTGGGCGTTTCAAAACGGTTGCATGAGTCACTCTGGGATTATCTCAGGCAAAAACATAATCAAGACTATCTGATTGAGCACGTATTTTGTTTTGCCATCACAACTGAAGGATTCAATAGTATGTTATTTCTTGGTGGTAGAGAGCGCTGGACAAGAGATGATATGACCCTTTTTGAACTTGATAAAGAAGTATTTTTGAGGCAGGTATGATAACAATATGGGACCGAAAACTAGACAAAAATAACCTGAAAGCGGCGTCCGACGTTTTGTGCCAAGCCTTCAAAAACGATCCATTATACAATATCGTTTTTCAGAATAGCAAGGATCTTTGCCGGTATATCAAACTGATGGTGGACTACTATAATCGCAATGGTGAAATTCATGTCGCTGTTTCAGAAGACCAAATTGTGGGAGCATCCATTTGGAATCACAAAGGAACACCATTTTTCAGTATGCGCAGTGTGCTTACCAGTGGTATGTTTGGCGAAATAATCAAATTTTCAATGCTGATTCAGATTAAAAGCATGATTAAGCTTAAGAATGAAACGCTGATAACTGAGCGCTATCATTATAATAAGGAGCATCATTATATCTTTATGCTTGGCTCCATGGCTAAAGGCGCGGGTCGGGCGTTGATGGAATATGATATAAAAAAGTTCAGTGACTGCCCCATTTATCTTGAAAACAGCAATATAAAAGATAACCAGAACTTTTATGAGAAGCTCGGATTTCATTCGATCAAAACGATTGATGTGATGGGAGTTTCGGTGGATTTGTTGACAAACAGTAAAGGAGACCAGTGATATGAAAAAATTAACCGTTAATGCATCTACGGATAATCTGTCCAGGGTACTTGAATTTATCGATGCCGAATTGGAGGCAGTCGGAGCCAGCATGAAAATGATCTTTCAGATTGATCTTGCGGTGGAGGAATTATATG
>JAKLQL010000203.1 GCA_022013395.1 Acetobacterium sp. | reverse complement strand
GGAATAGGAGAACTCAAACTAGTTGAACTCAATCAGTTTGAGTTGCCATTATCTTCGTGACGAAGGGAGAATATTTATTGGAATATCGAATTTTAGGACGAACTGGAATCAAAGTCAGTGAAATTGGCATCGGCGGCGAAGGCTTTGAGAATCGCAGTTTTGAAGATTGTGAAGCCCTGATTGATTGTGCCATGAAAAAAGGCATCAATTTTTTTGATGTTTACAATTCCAATCCTGAGGTCAGAAGTAATTTGGGTAAGGCCCTAAGCAAGTATCCACGAGATACCTTTGTCATCGAAGTCCTTCTTGCTTCAGTTTGGGATGACGGTCAATACCGGCGCAGCCGAAAAACTAAAGAAATTGTTCCGGCCTTTATCGACTTGCTGGCAAGAATGCAGCTTGAATATATCGATGTTGGGATGATCCACTATGTGGATGAAAAAAGCGATTTTGAGCAGATTTTTCATGGCGAGATCATTGCCTATGCTCAGGAACTGAAACGACAGGGGCACATCAAAGCCTTGGGTCTATCTACTCATAATCCCGATATTGCCATGATGGCATTGGATTCGGGACTGATTGATGTGATCTTGTTCAGCATCAATCCGGCCTATGATATGCTGCCGGCCAGTGAAGATGTGAACATTCTCTTTGAAGGCGATACCTTTACTGAGCGGACCTACGAAGGCATTGATCCCAAACGGGAGCAGCTCTATCAGACCTGTGAAAATGCCGGGGTCGCTCTTACTGTCATGAAGGGTTATGCCGCCGGGGTGTTATTCAGTGAGGAAGAGTCGCCTTTTGGAAAAGCTCTGACACCGGTGCAATGCCTCCATTACGCGCTAACCCGGCCGGCGGTGGCTTCCGTGATGGTGGGGGTTTCCAGTCAGGAACAGATCCTGGCGGCATCCGCCTATGCAACCGCCAGTGACGCCGAGAAAGACTACACCGAGATATTGGCAAACGCCCCTAAATCTTCATTCCGAGGTCATTGCATGTATTGTGGTCACTGCGCTCCCTGCTCAAAAAAGATTGACATCGCTGCCGTGAATAAATATCTGGATCTGGCCTTGATTCAGGATGCGGTGCCGGAGACGCTTAAAGATCATTATGCTCTGCTGGGTCACCATGCTGGCGAGTGTATTGAATGCGGTGAGTGTATCAAAAATTGTCCCTTTGGCGTGCCAATTATTAAAAAAATGAAACAGGCAGTGACTGTTTTTGGTAAATAATAGGGATGATCAAATAACAAAGTATGAGAGGATTAAAGAGAAAAAATGAATATTGATGAATTTTTAGAACACTTAAATCAGGGAGAAGTGGTTAAAGGCGGCTCGGAAGTCCATCTAATGATGCACGCCATCTCCCAGGAAGCATTGAAATTGACGACAGTGCTTAATGGCAGCTATCATTCGCCAGAAGAAATCCGGGAAATTTTTTCCCGACTGACGGGTAACCCTGTGGATGAAACTTTTGGATTGTTTCCGCCATTTTCTACCGATTGTGGTAAAAATATTCACGTCGGCAAAAATGTTTTTATCAATTCAGGTTGTCATTTTCAGGATCAGGGCGGCATCATCATTGGAGATGGAGTTCTTATCGGCCATCATGTGGTGTTAGCAACTCTCAACCACGATATCGATCCGAAAAAACGCAGCGACATGTTTCCGGCGCCAATCAGAATTGGGAATAATGTCTGGATCGGTGCCCAGGCAACGATACTTCCCGGGGTTACCATTGGTGACGGCGCCATTGTTGCGGCAGGAGCAGTGGTAACCAGAGATATACCGGCTGATGTAATTGTGGGTGGTGTACCGGCAAAGATCATTAAAAAAATTGAAGTTGGTCACAAATCTTAAATGGAGTCATTGTGCTGATAGCTATTGCCGGATGGACAGAAAAAAGCGACCCGTCGCCGATGGTTTTGGCGGTTTCATAATAATTGCATTTTTAATTGAGCAGCTTCTACAATTCCTGTGTCTGCCTGATCATCGAATCATGTGAGCTGCAATGATGGCCAGGCGTTTATCGATGGTGCCATCGTCTGCCAGGTAGCAGTCCAGAATTAAGGTAAAAATGTTTTAAAATTCGCTTGACCTGAAGTTGAGTTAAGGGTTTATAGTGGAGATATCAAACAAAATACCAGTGATGATAGGAGAAAAACGATGAAATTAACCGTGATTACAGGAAGTCCCCATAAAAAAGGAACAACCGCTTTATTGGCCGATAAATTTATTGAAGGAGCAAAGGAAGCCGGACATGAGGTGGTCCGCTTTGACGCTGCCTTTGAAAATGTCAAACCCTGTCTGGCCTGTGAGTATTGCGCCAGTCATGATGGGGAGTGCGTTCACAAGGATACAATGAATGACTTGAGCAAGCAACTGGTGGAAACCGAACAGATTGTTTTTGTGACGCCACTTTACTATTTTGGTATGTCAGCCCAGATCAAAGCAGTCATCGACCGTTTCCATGCCAGCAATGCCAAAATTGCTGGGAAAAAAAAAGCGATGCTGTTGGCGGCTGCCTATGGCGCCGATGATTGGACGATGGAAGGGTTGGAGAAAATGTACGAATCGATGCTACGTTTTCTGGCCTGGGAAGATGTCGGAAAACTCATGGCAAGTGGATGCCCGACTCGAGGGGTGCTGGAACAAACCGATTACCCTCAGCAGGCTTATGAAATGGGAAAAAAATTATAATAAATTTTGGAGGATAAATTATGCCAGTGATTACATTAGAAGCGGGAAAACTGAATACGGATCAAAAGAGACAATTGGTCAGGGAATTTACCGATACCGCCGCAAAAGTGATGCAAATACCGGAACAGGC
>JAKLQL010000202.1 GCA_022013395.1 Acetobacterium sp. | reverse complement strand
GATCTCATTGGTGAAGATAAAGTTTTCATCATTCCCCCACGCAGAACCAGCCCTCAGTCTATTTTCGGCCTGTTTTATCTTTTCAGCCTTCAAAGTATCCATAACCAATTTTGCCGGTCTAATAAGCCGTGTCTTGCCATTTTTTAGGGTAGCCCATTGATAAGAACCAATAAGCCGTTGGTACTGACGGTATATGTTGATCGTTCCGGTTTCAAAGTTGACGCAGTCCCAGGTTAAACCGATAATCTCCGATTGCCGTAACCCGGTGAAGATATCGACAATGAAGATATTTTCAAACTGATGGCCCTTTATGGCTTTTAAAAATGCCGGGACAATGGTTTTATCCATGGGGGTTACTTGAGCCTTAACCAGCCTTGGTAATTTGCAGAAATCAGCCGGGTTTGTTTTGATATAACCCAACCTTGTGGCCTGTTCTAAACATTTATGCAGCACCCCATGAATGTTCTTAATGGTTTTGGCTGAATAATCATCATTCAATCCATTATAGAATTTTTGGATATGATGCGGAGCCAGAACCGATATTTTGATTTTACCCAGTGTAGGGGTAATGTGGTTATCAATATGGGACTGGTACGACCTCAATGTAAGGGGTTTCAGGTTGAGGGTATACTCTTTAATCCAAATCTTTAACCAGTCCTCAGTGGTCAATTTGGACGGTTCTTTGTACTCCTCGTTATCAATAGCAGCCGTGATGGCGTTCATTTTTTTTCGCACATCTTGTTGACTGCTACCATAAATAGATTTCCTAATTGCTTTTCCTGTACCCGGATCAGTACCAATGGTACACCGGGCTTCCCATCTTCCATCAGGCCGTTGGCGAATGGTGCCGGAACCATGAGCGTTACGAGTGTTCTTTTTATTTGCCATGGGTTACCTCCTTGTTTTTTATGTTTAGGTGTCGGCTTTACCGACATCCGGATGGTATAACAAAAATGTGAAACCAATAAGCTGAACGGTCAAATTAACAGTTCAGGTATCAACAACTTTGACCCCCGGATGGTATTTCCGTTACTCATGTGTTACCAGCAGTTACCGTTTGTTACCTTGGTGTTACCAGTAGTTACACATATCAGTATCAATTATCTTGACTTCAACTAAAGGGTGTTGTGAATTGCGAATTCCTATTTTTTATATTCTGGAATCTTTGTCAATAGTTCTACACTCTCAATAGCTTTTTCTTGTCCCTCTGCATTTAGTTGGTCAAAAAAATGAATTAAGCTCTCTTTTCTTGATACCCAGAACCAATCATTATTAATTTTCAACATGTACCTATCTAATGATTTAAGACCATTTAATTCTAGTACATTATATATTTTTTCAAGCTCAATATCAGTTGGCTTTTCTTCGTTATTCTCAATTTTTTTATACCTTTCAATATCAATTCCGGTTGCATTTGATAAATATTTTACGGACAAATTGAAATGATCCCGAAATGCCCATAAAAAATTATCGGTATCATCGCTTAACATATCACTTTTATTTCCAAATAAATATTTTGAAAATAAATCGTCGGTAATATCGCTTAAGCTGACATTTAAACCATTGGCTATTTTTTGGAGTGTTTCGATTTTAGGATTGCTTTTACCAGCTTCAAGTTTTCTTATTGTTATTTCGCTTAAACCTGATAGCTCGCCTAGTTGTTTTTGTGTGAGTTTTTTTTCTTTTCGATATTTTTTAACTTTATCCTTTGTATCCATTTAATCACCTCATGGATATATTAACAGATATAAAACAAAAAGAAAAGATATAAAAATATCGATTTTTGCTTGACAGGTACTTTTATATCGGTTAATATACAAATACCGATACATTAATATCGCTTCGGAGGTGAGAAAGTGAAAGCAAACAAATACAAACTTGAAATTGCAATGGCAAATAGATGTCTAAATACTGGTGATTTAGTAAATCTAACAAAGATGCCACGCTCCACAGTTAATAATGTCATTACTGGCAGAAGTGTCAGACCAGCAACTATTGGGAAAATTGCAAGAGCATTGGAAATAGCTGTAGAGGATCTTGTCGAAAAGGAGATTTAACCATGGATGATGTATTAACGGGCGATGAAATTCTCAATATTTTAGCAGATCTGGTTATAGATAGTTCATATTGTCAGGATAAAGAGCAGGAAATACTTAATTTCATTGAGGATATTAGAGAAGGGTTACCGATTATTTTTGGGGAAATTTAGATTTCCGGTAGAACCGGACTTGTTGTAGCAGAATATCAAAAATGAAAGGGTGTGTAAATGTGGAGAAACTTACATATACAGTTCAGGAAATAGCTGAATTAATCGGCATATCCAAGCCGAAAGCATATGAATTGACAAATCGATCTGATTTTCCAGCAATTCGAATAGGGCGTAAAATTGTTATACCGAAGGAAGAATTTAAAACATGGCTTGGAGCAGAAGCGAGGGGCTGCCATGACACAAATCAAGGCTAAAAAATACTATTGGTTAAAGCTAAAAGAGGGCTTTTTCCGGGAACGAGAAATGAAGAAAATGCGTAGACATGAAAATGGTTTATCTTTCACTGTGATCTATTTAAAAATGCAACTGCTTAGCATCAAGGAAGCCGGTTATCTTATATACGAAGGAACAGAAGAAAATATGTTTGAACAGTTAGCCTTAGAAATTGATGAAGATGAAGAAATGATCAAAGAAACCATTGATTTTTGCGTTAAAAATGGCCTATTGGAAATTGATGGAAATGAGTATTTCTTGACCAGGGTTCCAGATGTTATTGGTAGCGAAAGTGATAGTGCTGAAAGAGTCCGCAGGCACAGGGAAAATAAGCAAGCGTTACAAAGTAACGTCACCGTAACGAGTGGTAACGCACTGGATACGGTAGAGTTACTATCAGTAACAAAATGTAACACAGAGATAGAGAAAGAGAAAGAGTTAGATTTAGAGAGAGATATAGACTTAGAAAAAAGACTAAAAGAAAAGAGAGAAGAATATAAGAAATACAATAAGACTGAGATTAAGACTAAAGACTTAGAACCAATCAGTCAGTCGAGCAGTCAATCAATCCCTCAACTATCTCAAGAAGAAAGTAATTCTATTTCTTTAAGTGTTGAAGAAATCCAATATTTCATTGATTGCTGGAGTAATCTCAATGTTTCAGAACAAATCAGAAAACTTAATCAAAAACAGACTGAGAAGCTGATAGAAAATGTAAAACGATATGGTGAAGGTCAGGAGCCTATGGATACTATCGGTTTTCTAATTGACAGCATTACAGACAGTTCCTATCTGATGGGAGATACTGAGCACAGATTTCAACTTTTAATTGATTGGGTTCTTAAACCGGAAAACTGGAAAAAGGTTATTGATGGTGATTATAAGAATTGGGAAGACCCTGAAATCTAAGAGAGGATAATTTATGAAAAAATATGGTTTTATGTTTGAAGATCCAGAATGCGGTTTTGATGTACCAATGATAATTTATATTTACGCTGATAACTTTAAAGAAGCTTGCAGAAAAGTAATTGAACAGGCTTTAAAGGCCGATAGGAAGGAAAATAACCATGAGAACGCAATACACGGAATTAAAACTAATTGAAGAAGGTATTCATATGGCAGAAAATGCACTGTTGAGTATTGAAAACCCCAGTGATGAGGTTTTATCAGCTCTTGATTTTCTGGATGATGTTCTATGTG
>JAKLQL010000201.1 GCA_022013395.1 Acetobacterium sp. | reverse complement strand
AGAAAATCGCATGGATCATCTAACCGTTTACCCCAGGATCAGTCAGGCAACCAATCACCCCTCACTGCGAGGGGTTCGGGAATACCTCATCGAAAGCGATTGTTTTGAATTATAGTTAGTGCCATAATAATCTATTTAAAATATGAAAGGAAGCGGAAAAAAGATGGATTTAAAGGCTTTAGTTGAATTCTATCATCATCTGGATCGTTCCTATTTTATTGATACAGATATGAAGGCTTTTGCGGATCTGGACAAACCATTATCTATCGGTTATGAACAAACCATATCCTAGCCAAGTTTGGTATTGGAAATGACCAGACTACTAGCACCAGAAATGGATAGTAGAGTGTTAGAGGTTGGCACTGGTTCAGGTTATAAGACTGCTTTGCTGGCTAGATTTTCTAAATCTGTTTATACTGTTGAGCGGATCAGCGCGCTTTCTGAAACTGCACAAAAAAGACTGAATGATATGGGCTATACTAATATTTTTTATAAAATCGGTGATGGCAGCGATGGCTGGACTGAACACGCCCCATACGACCGGGTAATGGTAACTGCCGCTGCTGGTAGAATTCCCGATGAACTGATGGAACAACTGGCTATGGGCGGACGGATGATTATTCCCATAGGACCGCCAGAATTACAGGAATTAAAACTGGTTTTTAAGGATGAAAAAGGGATGATTCATGAACATACTATTGAGTTGGTCCGTTTTGTGGAAATGAAAGGGAAATACGGCTGGCCAGAATAGAAAGGCAGAAAATGAATATAAAACTAAGATAAACCCATATTCGGACTGGAATATGGGTTTATTATTGGCCGTTTATTTTTTGTAAACACTAACCTGATTTCGTCCAGATTGTTTTGATTTTGCCAAGGCGGACTGAGCGTGATCGAGAAGGGTTTCAAAAGAATCTTCGCCTGAATATTCATGAGATTTAGCTCCGGTGGCGACGCCCAGTGATATGGTGATAACTTTTTCTCCAGGAGATGACTGGTGGGGAATCCTCAGATTTAGTATCGCTTTTCTAATCTTCTCGGCGACATGACTGGCTCCCTTTAAGTTAGTGTCCGGGAGCAGACAGGCGAACGCCTCACCTTCCCAACGGGCAACCAGATCACCGGCCCGTTTTAATGTTTTTTTAAAGGCATTGGCAACTTCCCGAAGACAATCGTCTCCTTCCAAATGTCCATAGGTATTATTATAAGACTTGAAATAGTCGATATCAATTCGGATCACCGACAAGGGGGTGTTATTGCGCCTGGCTTTGCGAATTTCGATGGCCAACATTTCTTCGAATCGGCGACGGTTGGCGATTTGAGTTAACGCGTTGGTATCGGCAGTCATGCTGAGGATTTCCCGATAGTATTTAAGAGCCAGCTGATTTTTAATTTTTTCCGCTACGCTGGGAAGATCAAAGGGCTTGGAAATAAAATCCATGGCACCGGATGGTAAACCATAAACTTCATTTTCCGTGTCACTCAGAGTGGTCAGAAAAATAATCGGAATGGTCATGGTGCTTTCTTCCAATTGGATTTGTTTACAGACCTCATAGCCGCTCATATCCGGCATGCTCAGGTCCAGCAGAATCAGATCTGGAGCTGGAGTTTGTTGAACAATGGCTAAGGCATCTTTTCCGCTGTTAGCAACAAGAATTTCATAATTTTCGATCAAAGTTTGGGTGAGTAATTGGGTGTTAGCAAGGGAATCGTCAACCACTAAGATCCGCTGTCTTTTTTCAGGACTAATCCTGTCATGCGATTTAGCCTGATCATTCCCGATTTGCTCAATTGCCAGCAGTTCTTCTTCTTTAAGCCGAATGTTTTTGTTATACATCGGCAATACCCGCCCGGATGGATTGCTGTCGTTTTTTGTATTATGAATATCATCTCGGAGCAATAGAATGTGAAACGAAAATTCATAGCCATCCTCACTGTCTCGGGTGGCAGATAGCTTGCCGTTCATGGTTTCAACCAGTGTTTTGACCAACTCCAAAACAAAACTCAGGTTATTTTCAGTAGTTATGCCATTGGGATCGTTGCGGGAAAAAGGATCGGTGACACTTTTCAAGGATGGAATTCCAGTAGTTTTCACATTAAAATAAATCTTAAAAACGGCTTTGCTGGTATTTTCAGGAGTAACTTCAATACTGATTTTGCCCTGCTCCAGACATTTAATGGCGTTAAGAATTAAATAGGAAATAATCTGTTTGAGTCGCTGCGCATCCCCCAGGACATTGGGTGGGATTTTTGGACTAATCGCCAAATCAATGGCGATGTTATGCCGTTTGGCACTGGCGATAAGGGGGATAATCGCATCTTCAACGGTGTTGTGAAAATTAAAAGTGCTCACATCATGGCTGGTCTGATTTCTTTTGTCGATCACCAGAATGCCATTAATCAGATTTTCTAGAAATTCTGAGGAAAGCCGGATATTTTCCAGACAGATCGTCTGATCCGAGATGGACCGGGTTTTACTAATTAACTGCAAAAACAGTGACAAATTTTCCAGGGGTTCATGAATTTCGGTGGTTAAAATGGAAAGTAATTGATTTTTTAAAAATTCGGCGGATTCGGCATCTTTTTTTGCATAATAGAGTTCGGTCAGATCTTTGGCACAACTGTAAATTAGCCCATCCACCCATTGGAACTGCCAGGTTACAAATCGATAGGAACCGTCATTTGAACGCAACCGGCTGGTCAGTGACAGATTTTCGTTTTTCGCAGAGAGTTTTTTAAAGGCCAGAATCAGGTTTGCCACATCGTTGGGGTGGACGAGGTCAATGAGATTTTTATCAATAAGTTCGGGCGTCAGATAGCCCAGTTTGGTTTCCCAAACCTGATTTGATTTCATAATTTTTCCCCGCTCATCAGTGATACAAAGAAATTCTGTGCTCACAGAAAAAATACCGTTGAAATGCTGTTCACTATCTTCATTGAGGAAAAAGAAGTCGTTCATGGGTATACCCCTTTCTATATTATAGCTAGGCAATTACGAAACTGAACACAAAGCTCACGGTACTTTCGCAATTATCTAATATTATAGCCTGAAAGACGGAAAATATCAGGATCCATTTGACCAGGTATTTTTGATCTTCACATTTCGTTCTTTAAATATCGGGATAACGGTATCAGTAATTCCGATTTTGTCCTTGAATTTTCTAATGATGCTGAAATCATCTCGAAAATGCATCGGAATCAATACTTTAGGATGAAAGGTCTCAATAAAATACTCACCGGCTTTGTAGAAAGAGTCACCCAGACGGGGATCTACCGGAATAAAGGCGAACTCCATCGGAAGATCATGCATTTTCGCCAGTTCACACTTATAGTCTTTTTCTTCCTGTGCCGGATCGATATTCGGTTTTTCCTTGGTGTCCCAATCCCACCAATTCAAATCACCGGCATGGAAAATTCGGTGTGAGTTGGTGGCAATGTAAAAGGAAACACCTTGATCGGTGGATCCAAAGGTTTTAATGTCCATGCCTCCCAGAGACATGTGCTGATAGGGTCCCATGGTATGTGTTTTGTGGGTGGAAGTCTTGGGAATGTCGCTGCTTAAGATATAAGTGGGCTGGTAGATCCGTTCGGTTGAGAAAATATCTGCCGTGTAATGATCGCCATGACCATGAGATACAAAAAAATAATGGGGCAGTCCTTTTCGCAGTAGACTTGTTGGTATATGTGTAAAGCAGTCAAAAATCAGAGTTTTATCTTCCAGCTGAATTAAAAAGCCGCTATGGTGTAAATGGAAAATTTTCATTTTATACCTCTCGTGGATGTTTATTTTCGATGAATCAATGATTGAAATTATAATACCCATATCACATCAAATTATAACTTTAATTATATCACATTAATGAATACTTAAATATAGCAGGAGAGTGAAACGGAGCGATTTGTTGAATAGATGGTCTAAAGCTTAAAAATCAATACGCAAACCTAAGAAAAATTACAGAAAATAAAAAAATAATCCGAACGTTTTAAATTCTATTGAAATTATTGTTCGGAAATAGTAAAATAAGTGTATCATTAAAAAAGGTGGGAAAATTGTGATAAAACGAATTTTTGTAGAAAAAAAAGACAAGTTTGAAGTAGAAGCTAAATCGCTGACACAGACCTTTCAACGTATTTTAAAGATTCAGAAACTTGAATCTTTGCGTATTTTATACCGTTACGATGTAGAAGGTGTGGAAGATAATCTATTCAAACAGATTATCGGCACCATTTTATCCGAACCCAATGTCGACCAGGTATTTGAAGGATCCATTCAGATCAATGATGACGAGAAAATTTTCGGGATTTCCTATTTGCCTGGCCAATATGACCAGCATGGAGATTCGGCAGTTCAGTGTATTCAGATCGTGTCCGGTGAACGTGCGCTGGTTAAGGTAGCAAAAATTGTTGTACTCACAGGAGCATTGACACAAAAAGAATTTGACAGCATTAAACACTATATGATCAATCCGGTGGATTCTCAGGAAGCCAGCCTGGAACCATTTGTCACCCTAGTTGATGAAATTCGGGAACCCAAAGATATCAAGCCATTGGATGGTTTTATTAATCTCGGTAAAGACCAATTAGAAGTATTTCGGGTAGAAAATGGATTCGCCATGACTACGGAAGACATTCAGTTTGTCCAGAATTATTTTAATAAAGATGAAAAACGAAATCCGACCATTACGGAATTAAAGGTGATTGATACCTATTGGTCGGATCATTGTCGTCATACGACCTTTTTGACCCAGATCCAGCAGGTCCATTTCCTGGGGGATGACCACATTTCACAGGCCATGAAGCTTGCTTACGACGATTATTGTCAAGCCAGAACCGAATTATATGGCGAAAATACCGAACGTCCCATGAGTCTGATGGATCTGGCTGTGATTGGTACTAAAGCCCTTAAGAAACAGGGACGGATTCCCGATCTGGATGAATCGGAGGAAATCAACGCCTGCAGTATCAACATGATCATCGATCATGACGGTGTCGATGAAGAATGGCTGCTGATGTTTAAAAATGAAACCCATAATCATCCTACTGAAATCGAACCTTTTGGGGGCGCCGCTACCTGTTTGGGCGGTGCTATCCGGGATCCGCTTTCGGGACGCAGCTATGTTTATCAGGCCATGCGGGTTACCGGAGCCTGGGATCCCCGGGCGGCCATTGAAGACACTTTGCAGGGTAAATTGCCCCAGCGTAAAATTTCTACTGAAGCTGCTCATGGCTACAGCTCTTATGGAAATCAGATCGGTTTGGCAACCGGTCAGGTAACCGAAGTTTACGACCCGGGGTTTCTGGCCAAACGGATGGAAGTCGGGGCGGTGATTGCGGCGGCACCCAAAGAAAATGTTATCCGTGAACGCCCCACTTCTGGCGATGTGGTGCTGTTGGTTGGCGGACGAACCGGACGGGACGGTTGTGGCGGCGCTACCGGCTCATCCAAGGCCCACACCGAAGAATCAATTCTGGAAAGCGGTGCCGAGGTTCAAAAAGGGAATCCGGTAGAAGAACGAAAAATCCAACGACTTTTCAGAAGTAAAGAGCTGTCCAATTTAATCAAGCGCTGTAATGATTTTGGAGCTGGTGGCGTATCAGTGGCCATTGGCGAACTGGCTGACAGTCTGGAAATAGACTTGGATAAGGTGCCAAAGAAATACGAAGGTCTGGATGGCACTGAACTGGCCATTTCTGAATCCCAGGAACGAATGGCGGTGGTGGTCGATCCCAAAGATGTGGATACTTTTATTGCCATGGGCAACGCTGAAAATCTTGAGATTACTCCGGTGGCCATCGTCACTGATTCTGGTCGTCTGATCATGAAATGGCGGGGCGCAGAAGTTTTGAATATCTCCCGAGCATTTCTGGAAACCAACGGCGCACCGCAATTTATTGATGTGGCGATTGAGTCACCTGCTGAAATAAAAAGCGAAGTAAAAACTGTGAATCAAGACCCGAAAAAAGATGAACCATTCGATTTTATCAATCAGCTGACCGAAACCCTTAAAGATCTGAATGTGGCCAGTCAGCGGGGCATGGTGGAAATGTTTGATTCCACCATTGGTGCAGGCACCGT
>JAKLQL010000200.1 GCA_022013395.1 Acetobacterium sp. | reverse complement strand
GAACTTGCAAGAGATACTGAAGGTGGCGCAGGTCATGGTTCTTTAATTATCTTTGGAGCTGAAGATGTATCTGACGCTAAACGAGCTGTTGAAGTTGCCCTTAACGACTTAAACAGAACCTTCGGAGATGTATATGCAAATGCTTCAGGTCATTTAGAATTCCAATATACTGCACGTGCAAGCTTTGCTTGTAACATGACTTTAGGCGCTCCAATCGGAAAAGCCTTTGCAATCATTGTTGGTGCTCCAGCTGGTATCGGCGTATTAATGTCAGATGCTGCTTTAAAAGCTGCTAACGTAGAACTTTGTGGATATGCTTCACCTGACAATGGTGGAACAAAATACTCGAATGAATCAATGATCTTCATTTCTGGAGACGCTGGTGCTGTTCGTCAAGCCGTATACGCTGCTAGAGAAGTTGGTAAACAAGCTTTAGAAGCTCTTGGCGGTCCTTGCCCACCTGTAACAACTCCTTATATTTAAGTAGCTGTTGTTAGTTTTCTAAGAAAGAAGGAGGAATAATGACTATGAAGTCAAAAAGATTTGAAGCTTTAGCAGCTCGTCCAGTCAAAAAGGATGGTTTCGTTAAAGAATGGCCAGAAGTAGGTCTAATTGCAATGAACAGCCCTGGGGACCCAGTTCCTAGTTTAATCGTTGAAAATGGTGTAGTTGTAGAACTGGATGGAAAAAAACGAGCTCAATTCGATATGCTTGATACGTTCATCGCTAACTATGCAATTCGTTTAGAAAAAGCCCAAGAATATATGGCAATGGATTCGATCAAAATTGCCAATATGCTTGTTGATATTAATGTACCAAGAGATATTGTTGTCGATATTACGACATCAATCACTCCTGCTAAAATTACCGAAGTACTTGGTCATATGACAGTATTAGAAATGATGATGGCTCAAAGTAAAATGCGAGCTCGTTTAATGCCTTCTAACCAATGTCACGTTACCAACGTAAAAGATAACATGGTTCAAATCGCTGCTGATGCTGCAGAAGCTGCTATCCGTGGATTTGATGAAATGGAAACAACCGTAGGTATTGGTCGTTATGCACCATTTAACGCACTTGCGATCATGGTCGGCGCAAATGTTGGTCGTCCAGGTATCTTAACACAATGTGCTGTTGAAGAAGCTACCGAACTTGACCTTGGTATGAAAGGTTACACCGCTTATGCTGAAACTATTTCTGTATATGGTACAGAACCAGTTTTCATGGATGGTGATGATACGCCATACTCTAAAGCTTTCTTAGCATCAAGCTACGCTTCTCGTGGTTTGAAAATGCGTTTTACATCTGGTTCTGGATCAGAAGTACAAATGGGTTATGCAGAAGGCAAATCAATGCTTTATCTTGAAGCTCGATGCTTATACATCACTAAGGGTGCCGGCGTACAAGGAAGCCAGAATGGTTCTGTTTCTTGTATCGGTGTTCCAGCTGGTGTACCAGGCGGTATCCGAGAAGTATTGGCTGAAAACTTATTAGCAGCATGCCTCGATTTAGAGTGCGCTTCTTCTAATGACCAAACCTTTACTCACTCTGACTTACG
>JAKLQL010000199.1 GCA_022013395.1 Acetobacterium sp. | reverse complement strand
ATCGGCGGCGATCACATTGGGTTCGCCATCTTCGATTTGAATGATATGTTCTTTTCGGTTTTTATATATTTTAGAATCGTATTTGTCGAGTACTTTTTCTCTTGAATTCAATTGAATCACCTCTTTCTAAAATGCGTCGGCATGTTTTTCTCCACTACGGACACGTATGGATTCATCGATTGGAAGAATAAATATTTTTCCATCGCCGGCATTTCCGGTTGTATTGGTATCGATAATAATGGAAACGACTTTATCAACATCTTCATCTTCAACAATGAGTGTGAAAAATCTTTTTGAAATTAAACGAGTAGGCTCAGTTAATGCTTCGCCAACAGTGGATACTGGCACTTCACCGGATTCAACAATATCTTGAATCACTGATAAATCAATTGTTTTTTTACCGCGGCCAAGAACCTTAACGCAAGTGAAGGCTGGAAAGCCTTCTTGTACAAGGGCTTCTTTGGTTTGGTTTACCTTATTCTGTCGAATAATTGCCATAACTTCTTTCATTTTATGCCTCCTTTTACAGGCCGGATTTGCCAGTACTGATGGTATATGCTTCCTCAACAGGGGTAACAAAGATACGGCCATCTCCAAAAGTTCCGTTTTCACCTGTCTTTGCGTTTTTCATAACAACTCTGATGACATCATCTTTATCTTCATCATTAACAATACAAAGTAACATTACTTTGGGGAGCTCATCATATTGAACCTCGCCAACTTTAATCCCTTTTTGCTTACCACGTCCATAAACATCTAATTTAGTAACAGCTGAGAAACCAGCGGATAAGAGCTCCGATAATACGATACCTGCTTTTTCTGGTCTGATAATTGATCTAATCATTAACATAAATTTTTACTTCCTTTCAAAATATAAATTAAATATCCATAATTCCATGTTCCATCAGGATTTCTTCAAGACGATCCTGGTGCATGGGCTTTGGAATAACAAACATTTTATTATTATCAATAGCAGCGGCTAAGTTTCGGTATTCCTGAGCTTGTCCGGCAGTGTCATCAAATTCTAAAACGGTCTTTTTATTGATTTCGGCACGTTGGACCATGTTATCTCGTGGCACAAAGTAAATCATTTGACTGCCCAGTTCTTTAGCAAATGCTTCAACCAATTCTTTTTCACCATCAACATTACGGCTGTTGCAAATGATTCCGCCTAAACGAATACCACCAGTTGTTGCATATTTTTGAACGCCTTTGGCAATATTGTTGGCAGCGTACAGTGCCATCATTTCACCAGAAGCGACAATGTAAATTTCTTGAGCTTTACCTTCACGCATTGGCATTGCAAAACCACCACATACAACATCACCTAAAACATCGTAGAATACATAATCCAGTTCATCGGTATAAGCGCCTAATTGTTCAAGCATCCCAATTGAAGTGATAATCCCGCGACCGGCACATCCAACGCCTGGTTCTGGACCACCAGATTCAACACACATGATATCGCGAAAGCCTGGTTTTAAGATTGCTTCCAGTTCAATTTCTTCACCTTCTT
>JAKLQL010000198.1 GCA_022013395.1 Acetobacterium sp. | reverse complement strand
TTGGGTGCAGTTTCCACAAACAATTTTGTAACGTGTAGGCGAACAGTTCATCGAACTGTCTGCCGTACAGTGTAGAAATTCGCGAAGGCAACGGCCAATCACAAGCTTGCTTGTAGTTGGCGACTGCCCGCGACAAAGAAGAAATTCGCATCGCGATTTCTTCTGGTTGTTTCGTGCGAAACTGGGCACAAAGCTCTTGGCACTTTCGTAATTACTTTTTAGTCATATGCTTATCTTACACTATTATTTTTTTTATGGCAACGTTGTTTTTTTCTTTTATCCTGCACCTGAATCCCATTGATTCAGTGCAACTAAATAATTGACAAAGATTCTTTAATCTCAAATTCAACAGCGAGGTCTCCAACTGATAAATCATTGACATGACCGCCAATTTTTTTATCAGCTGATAAAAAGTGAAAATGCCAGCCCACCACATTCATTCCCTGAGCAGACTCTGGACAGTAAATTCCCACTAAAAAACCTCTGATTTTTTCCATAACAAGAATGGATTGATCGCTGATAATTTTATCCAGTTCTTCATAGGGCTTTTTCTGTGGCCATACGCCATGGAGTTCAATAATATCAAAAACACCGGTGAGCCTTGCTAAAATTGGTTTTTGACTGATGCCAGTCAGGCTGTTCAAATTTTTCATCAATGCTCTTATATCGCCGTTTACTGTCAAAAACTGTTCTTCATCTTTTTTCAAAAATCCAAGCGTAGCAAAAGGTGTTGTATCCGATAAATCGGCCATTTCGACTGAACAGTCTCCCAGTGCCCGATAAGCTACACCATCCAGGACAATCATTTCACCATTAAGTTCATGGTAGGTACCAAATCCCGTGTCCCCATATGCTAGCATGGTTTCTATCGAAATCTGCCCGTCATATCCTTTGTTTTGAAAATCAGTCAAGGTTGAAACCTGAAATAATGTCTCACTTTTCATGAGTTCCTCCATTTTTATTCATAACCAAAAGAAAGACGTGGCCTCTAGTCAATAGAAACGACGTCTTTATCAATCTGTTTATGCTTTTTATGCTTTTTTCTTTTGATAGTCTTCAATGGCTGCCTGAATCGCTTCTGCGGCCAAAACTGAACAGTGAATTTTTTCGGCTGGCAACCCGCCCAAGGCATCAACAACATCCGAATTTTTAAATTTTCCGGCTTCTTCAATTGTTTTCCCAATGATCATATCTGTTGCCATACTGCTGCTGGCTACTGCGGCACCGCAGCCAAAGGTTTTAAAGGATGCATCTTCAATAACACCATCATCATTAATCTTTAAGAAGATTTTCATGATGTCTCCACATGCTGGGCTTCCAACCTGACCAATACCGTTGGCGCCTTCAATTTCTCCCACATGTTTGGGACAGGTAAAGTTCTCCATTACTACATCTGTATATTCCATTTTATTTTCTCCTTAGTTTTATATTTATATTCTATTATTTATATTTTATTATTTATATTCTATTATTTATATTTTTATTATTTAAATATTTATTATTGAGATATTAATGATGATGGGATGCTTTTTCAAAAACCGCATCATCGATGGGGCACTCTGCATTGATTGGGGACATTTTTCTCAGTCGGTCGATAATCTGAATCAGATTTTCAACGACGTAGTTAATATCTTCAACGGTAGTATGGTTCCCAATTGTCAGTCTCAGCGAACCGTGTGCAACCCCTGCCGGTAAACCAATGGCCAATAATACATGGGATGGATCTAATGAACCGGATGTACAAGCTGAACCGCTGGAACCAGCGATGCCGATAATGTCCAGGCTGAGTAGAATCGATTCGCCTTCAATATAATCAAAGCAGAAGTTCGCATTTCCCGGTAATCGTTTTTCCGGATGACCATTTAACCGAACCTGGGGAATGTTTTCCATGACCCCTTTAATTAAAAGGTCTCTTAATTCTTTCATATGGGCGGCATTCTTTTCAAGATTTTCACTTGCCAATTCGGCCGCTTTTCCAAAGGCCATAATTTCGGCGGTATTTTCTGTACCGGCACGTTTTTTTCGTTCCTGAGCGCCACCATGGATTAAATTATCGATGGGTACACCTTTTCTGATAAACAATGCGCCAATTCCTTTCGGACCGTAAATTTTATGCCCAGAGATAGAAAGCAAATCGACATTTAAGTCCTTCACATCCACAGGAATATTTCCCAGCGCCTGGACGGCATCGGTATGAAAAATAATGCCCTTTTCCTTAACGATCTCACCAATTTCTTTGATTGGCTCAATTGTTCCGATTTCATTATTCGCA
>JAKLQL010000197.1 GCA_022013395.1 Acetobacterium sp. | reverse complement strand
ATAAACTATCTCTGTTTAGAACCAAGGCGGATGAGTCTTATCTGATTACCGGAACCACCGGTCCTGTCGAAGCCTATCTGGATATGGACAAGATTATTACACTGGCTAAGAAAAAAGAAGTTGATGCCATCCATCCCGGTTATGGTTTTCTTTCGGAAAACCCACTTTTTGCAAAGCGATGTGAAGAGGAAGAGATTGTCTTTATTGGACCAACCCATGAAATGATGGAAAAAATGGGCGATAAGATCCAATCAAAAATTGTCGCCAAAAGTGTCAACGTGCCAACCATACCCGGAGTTGAAAAACCGATCACCTCGGATGCAGAAGCGATTGAGTTTGCCCAAAAGGCCGGTTATCCAATTATCTTAAAGGCAGCAGCCGGCGGCGGCGGTCGCGGCATGCGAATTGTTCGGGATGAAAAAGACTTGCTAAAAGAATTCCATTCAGCAACCAGCGAAGCAACCAAGGCATTTGGTGACGGAACCATTTTTGTTGAAAAATATCTGGAAGAACCGAAACACATTGAGGTTCAGATTCTGGGGGATAATCATGGCAATGTGGTCCATCTCTTCGAACGGGACTGTTCCATCCAGCGACGCCACCAGAAAATTGTCGAATTTACTCCATCCTTAAGTATTAATGACGAACAGCGCCAAGCGATCTGCAGGGATGCTATTAAACTGGCCAAAGAAGTCAATTACCGTAACGCCGGAACGATTGAGTTTCTGGTTGATAAAAAGGGCGATCACTATTTTATCGAAATGAACCCTCGTATTCAGGTAGAGCACACCGTCACTGAACTGGTCACCGGCATCGATCTGGTTCAGTCCCAGATTTTAATTGCTCAGGGTTTGCGCTTAGATTCAGAAGAAATCGGGATTCCGAGTCAGGATGCCATCGAAACCCGGGGCGCATCAATCCAATGCCGAATCACCACCGAGGATCCTAAGAATCACTTTATGCCGGATACCGGCCGTTTAGATGTTTATCGAACTGGAAGCGGTTTTGGAATCCGACTGGATGGCGGTAATGGTTTTACTGGAGCGGAAATTACCCCTTATTACGACAGTCTTTTAGTCAAGAGTACCTCGTTCTCCAGAACCTTTGAAGATGCTCGCCGTAAAGCCGTACGGGGACTCAAAGAAATGAAGATTGAAGGCGTTCAGACGAATAAAGATTTTCTGATCAATGTCTTGCAGCACCCGACCTTTATCAATGGAAAATGTGATACCAAGTTTATTGATGATCATCCGGAATTGTTTGAGATCGAAGATCAGAAAAGTGAAGCCTCCACGGTGCTTAAGTACTTTGGTAATATCATCGTTAATGAAACCTTCGGGAACAAACCGGATTTTGATGAACCTTATATTCCCTCCATACCGGTGGATACTAATTTTGTCGGCACCAAACAAATACTGGATGAACGGGGACCAGACGGTCTGGTTAAATGGATCAAAGAACAGGATAAGTTGTTGCTTTGTGACACCACCTTCCGTGATGCTCATCAATCCATCGCTGCCACCCGGGTGCGAAGGCGGGATATGATTAAGATTGCCCGCGAAACGGCAGCGCTGGTACCGGATCTGTTTGCTCTTGAAATGTGGGGAGGCGCAACCTTCGATGTTTCTTATCGGTTCCTGAAAGAATCGCCATGGCGACGTCTGGATGAACTGCGAAAACGGGTACCCAACATTTTATTCCAGATGCTCCTGCGGGGTGCCAATGCAGTTGGTTACAAGAATTATCCAGATAATGTGATCCGTGCCTTTGTTCAGGAAGCTGCCAAAAGCGGAATTGACATCTTCCGTATTTTTGACTCCCTCAACTGGATGGATGGCATGAAGATTTCCATCGATGAGGTTTTAAAAACTGATAAGATTGCTGAAGTCAGCATCTGTTATACCGGAGATATTTTAGACACCTCCCGAACCAAATACAATCTGGATTACTATGTCCGAATGGCGCATGAAATTGAAAAAACCGGGGCCCATATTCTAGCCATTAAGGATATGTCCGGTTTACTAAAACCAGGGGCTGCCTATAAACTGATTGAAGCCTTAAAAGCTGAGGTCAGTATGCCGATCCACCTTCATACCCATGATACCACCGGAAATGGCGTTGCCACCGTACTGTTTGGTCAAATGGCCGGAGCCGATATTGCTGATGCGGCACTTAACGGCATCAGTGGTCTAACCTCCCAGCCAGCGCTTAATTCGATTGTGGCAGCATTGAAAAATACCCCCAGAGATACTGGTTTAAATGAAGACGAACTGCAAATTTTATCAGATTATTGGGGGACAACCCGACAGGTCTACAGCAAGTTTGAATCCGAACTGAAATCCGGATCTACCGAGATTTACAAACTGGAAATACCAGGCGGGCAATATTCAAATCTGCGGGCTCAGGTGGAAAGCTTTGGATTAGGCCATAAATTCAGAGAAGTAAAAGAAAAATATATGGAAGCTAACTTGATGCTGGGTGATATTGTCAAGGTAACCCCATCATCGAAAACTGTCGGTGATTTAGCAATCTTCATGGTTCAGAATGATCTGACTGTGGATAACATTAAAACAAAGGGCAAAGAATTATCCTACCCGGACTCCGTTGTAGATTTCTACAAGGGTATGATTGGTCAGCCGGAAGGCGGATTTGACCCGGAACTTCAGAAAATTGTTTTAAAAGGCGTTGAACCGATTACCGTTCGTCCGGGGGCGTTGTTGCCGGATGAAGATTTTGATAAAATAAAACGGGATTTTAAAGAAGAATTTGGCTGCGAACTGAGTGATCGGGAAGTATTAAGTGTTGCCCTGTATCCAAAGGTGATGAAAGAGTATGTCGAGTTCCTCCAGGAATATGGCGATTTCATGCGAATGGAAAGCCACGCTTTCTTCTATGGTTTAAAAGTGGGCGAAGTCATCGATGTGGAAGTATCTAAAGGGAAACGCTTTATCATCAAACTGGTTAATATTGGCTTGCCAAATGACGAGGGGATGTGTCCGGTGATGTTTGAAGTGGATGGTTTCCGACGAGAAATCTATGTTGAAGATAAACGCAGCCTTTCAGCAAAACAGAAAGTGACCATGCTAAAGGCTGATCCCAAAAATTCAAAACAAATCGGCTCTGGTATTCCCGGAACGGTTCTAAAAGTTCTAGTCAACGAAGGCGAAGCCGTTAAACAAAATCAGGCTCTGGATATTGTTGAAGCCATGAAGATGGAAACTGAAATGGTGGCCAGCGAAGATGGCACCGTTAAACGAATTTACGTTTCTGAAGGGCAAAGCGTCCAATCCGGCGAATTAATCGTTGAAATGGAATAAGCATTTATCAAAAAATAATTAAAAAACAAATGAGAAAGAATTATTTATAAAAAAGAAGTGATCCTCTAAATCTGGAGGATCACTTCTTTTTAGTTGGTTTATATATTAAACAACGGTGAACAAGACAGGGAGGCTGACGGTTGTTTCTGGTAAGCAGCCTTCTTTGGTATTGGTGATTTCGACATAGTAATAGGTGGTTCCGGCCGGACCGGAAGCATCCACATCCAAAGTTTTGTTGGTGGCACCAGCAATGGCGGTGCCATCGGCATTGATCAGACTTTTACTTTCAAACCACTGGTAGGTCAACGTGCCGCCATCAGTGATACTGGCTTCCACTGAGAAGGCGGCTGGGATGGACTCAGTTTTGGGTGAACCGAGAGCCGCCTGAGCGGTATTGGTCGCCTGAGCTAAACTGGCTGCTAGAGCCACACCGGTAAGTTGTGAAATGCTGGTTGGTTGAGAAGTGATTGTTGGCTTTTCTGATAAACCCGTTGCTACAACCGGAGCGACTGAAGCAGTTTCATCAGGTGTAACATTTGGATCAACGGGTTCGGCACTCGTAACAACAATACCGGCTAAAACCGTAACTGGGACAGCATTTTCTGATGTAATTATACAATTGTAATAGACGGTGCCCGGTGTTGTTGAAACTGGTGGGTCGTAGATTGGTCCGGTAACCTCCGGCAAGGGGGTTTCAACATCGCCAATCCGTTGAGACCATTGATAGGTCAGGACCTTATCTTCGGTAACACTTGCCTCCACAAAAACTGGAGCAGGGTCATCATTTAAGTATATTCGTTGGGAAGACAGCGCAGAACTGGCAGTAATAACTGGCTGAGCTTGGACTGTCAGAACAATGCTGGGCTGAATGTTGTTGAGATTTACGTATCCGGCTGGCATCACAAGCGTGCCAGTATAGGTCGTTTCACCAACCTTTTTTGGATCAACTGTATTCGGCGACCAGTTAACGGTACAAGGGAATATTTCACTGCTAAAGCCTTGGACAATAACTACAACTGGCAAGCTGTAGCTGCTATCATAAGCAACGGTTTCGGCGATGCTGTTATTCACTGCGTTAATCGTGTTAATCATCGTGACGGCAGATATATTTGTTTTAACGGTAACCTTACTGGTATCTGTTTTATCACCGTCCTGAGTTCGAGCGGTAATGGTAACCTCGCCATTGGAAACTGGGGTGACCACACCGTTGGTTACTGTTGCAACGCTGGGATTGGACGATTCCCATAAAACGGTTTGGTTTGAGGCATTCTCAGGGAAAACAACAGCGTTCAGTTTTAAGGTATTACCCATAATCACATCTGCTTCGACTGGTGTCACCTGGATACCCGTTACGGCAATATTTGCGGGTGGACTAGGTGGGGTTGGGGTTGGGGTTGGGGTTGGATCAACCGGGTTAAGAGGTGGTGCATCGTATTTTGAATTAATGATAGTACCGGAACTGGAATCCTCTGAAAACCAGCTGGAACTTGAACTTGAGCTACCGGTGGAATTAGCAGTTCGGCTGGTATTCGTTGAAATCGTCATTCCGCCATTGGGATCGGTGACGACTGGTTTGGTGGTAAGATAAACCACATCCGGAGTAATGGTACCAGTAATGTTTAAGATATCATTGGTGGTGGCACTGGTGACAGAGCCTTCACCCTTAATTTCGACTCGGGTCTCAGTGCCGAGGGATGCAATCACAGCATTGTTTCCAAGGGTGATACTGGTACCTTCGCCGGTACTGGTTAACAATAAGGAACCAACATTAGCATTAAGTGTTAACACAATCTTCGACTCAGCGACAATTTTATCGACAATCGCATTGGTCACCAGGGTTGAACCGCCAGCATTGGGGCCAAAACCAACCAATTTAGCCGGTGTATTCAGCACAATATCGCTGATACCACGGGACTGGATGTTTTCAATGGTACCATTCGCCTGGGTGGTAATCGAGGTCCGACTGGCTGTTTTTTCAACGTTCAGGTTTTTTACCTTACTCTGATTATCGACGACCACAGTAGCAGCTGACCGGATGGTGAGGTTTTCGACCGCAACCTCGCCCAGTAAAACAAGCTTCACGTCCTGTTTTTCCAGGGTGATATTTTGGTAAGAACCGCCATCTAAGTAAATGGTGCCGCCTCCTTTTACCAGCAATTCGCCTTGCACTGCGGAGTTTGTCAGACGGATATCACCATCGACAACGGCATCGGTAATTGAAACGTTACCGGTATAGGTCGCGTTTTCAATATTTACACCGGAAACCGAAATTTCAGCATTTTGATACGTGGATGTTTCGGTGTATGTCCCCGCTACATTGTAGTTTTTCATTTCGCTTCCTTCTTGGCTACAGCCGCGAACAAACAAAATGGCGGTAAGGAGGATAAGTAGGATAATAATAATGGAGATAATCGAGTTCTTTTTCATGACATTCCTTCCCTTTTTGTTTATT
>JAKLQL010000019.1 GCA_022013395.1 Acetobacterium sp. | reverse complement strand
CGATTGTCTTGGCAGAAAAACTCCGAGCAGTTATTGCCGAAACCAAATTTGAACAAGTCGGTAAATTAACAGCCAGTTTTGGGGTAGCAGCCTATCAAAAAGACTTGTTGCCGGCAACCATTATTTCCCGAGCGTATACGGCTCGAAATCAGGCCAAAGAAAAGGGCAGAAACCGTGTGGAATGGCAGTAAATAGGCTCTATGATCATTATAAAATCGATTTTCAAGAGGTGACATGTGGATAAAAGACAATTAAAAATTTTAGTGATTGATGACAACCGGGATAATGTGATTGTCTTAAAAGCCTTGATCGTTGATGCATTTCCTGAAGCCCGGGTTTTAATGGCCCTAGATGGTAAAACCGGGCTTGAAATTGCCACGATGGAAGATCCCGATATCATCTTTTTGGATATTATCATGCCCGACATGGATGGTTTTGATGTGTGCCGAAAATTAAAATCCCAAACGGATCTGGCCGATATTCCGGTGGTTTTTGTTACCGCATCCCGGGGGGATCGGGAACATCGGATTCTTGCCTTGGAATGCGGTGGTGAGGGTTTTCTTGCTAAACCCATTGATGAATATGAGCTGATCTGTCAAATTCGGGCAATGGCAAAAATAAAAAATGCTAATATTCAAAAACGGAACGAAAAAGAACGATTGGGAGTACTGGTCAAACAGCAGACTCAGGCACTGAAAATTGCCCATACCCGAACACTGAGACTATTGAGATCGCTGGAAAAAGAAAATGAAGCCCGAAAAAAAAGCGAAAAAGCACTGGTTGAAGCTCAAAAGTTGGCTCATTTAGGGAGTTATGAATACGATCTGAATGGCGGGGAAATTGGTTATTCGGACGAAGTCCTTAATATTTTTGGGGTTACTTCAATAGCGGAAATGAGTCCCAGAGATCAGTTGCTCAGGCTTACCCACCCGGATGATATTGCACATCTACTGGAAAACATCGAAAAGGTGATGGTGGAAAAATCAATGGCAGATTTTATGTTCCGGGTCATCCGACCGGATGGGGAGGAACGGGTTGTCAATTTAAGAATGATCCCTCAACTGGACAAGGATCAGAATCACATTGGTAATTTTGGAACCATCCAAGATATTACCCAAATCAGAAAAACAGAAGAAGAAATTAAATATCTGAGTTACCATGACTATTTAACCGGCCTGTTTAATCGGCGGTTTTATGAAGAAGTGCTGGCTAAGTTGGATAAAGAAGAGAATTTCCCTTTAACGTTGGTTATGGCGGACGTTAATGGCTTGAAAATGATCAATGACTCCTTTGGTCATGCCGTGGGAGATGAATTGTTACGGAAAGCGTCAAATGTAATTAAAAATGGTTGCCGGGAAAAGGATGTGATCGCCAGATTGGGCGGTGACGAATTTGTTATTATTTTAGCCCGAACCGATGCCGAAACAGCGGCACTGATTATTAAAAGATTAGAAATGTTAGCGACGCGACAAAAGATACGAGGGCTGAAACTCTCCATTGCGTTTGGCAGCCGAACAAAAATCAGAAAAGAAGAGAATATCCAAAAAGTGCTTAAGAATGCCGAAGATGATATGTATCGTCATAAGCTCTATGAAAGCGCCAGTATGCGTAGCAAGACCATTGAACTGATTATGAACACCCTTTATGAAAAGAGCAACCGGGAAATGATGCATTCAAACCGGGTGGGTCTGATCTG
>JAKLQL010000196.1 GCA_022013395.1 Acetobacterium sp. | reverse complement strand
TTAAAGGCTTGATACTGCTGCTTTTTTTGTCACCAATCAGCGAATGGCTGGGTTTTACAACATTGAATTTAATTATTAATAGTGTCTTTACCTGGGCGTTTATCTTTATTGTGGTTGTCTTTCAGCCAGAATTCCGTTCAGCATTGGAACAATTGGGTAATAATCGGATATTTAAGGAAATAATGAAAAAACCATCGATGGATTTTTTGGAAGAAGATGTTGAAAAGATAATGAAGGCAGTGGGAAAGCTGGCGGCTGAAAAAACCGGGGCCTTAATTGTTCTGGAAAAAGACACCGGTCTTAATAATATTGTCAAGACCGGAACTGAGCTGGACTCGGATATCAGTAGCGAATTATTGGAAAATATTTTTACCCCCAATCGCCCGCTTCACGACGGTGCCGTGATTATTAAACTATGGTCCCGACAGATCAGAGCAGCCGGGTGTTTATTACCGCTCTCGGATAACCGGGATCTGGGTAGTGAGTTGGGCACCCGGCATCGAGCCGGTTTGGGCATGACCGAAAAATCAGATGCACTGGTTATTATTGTATCCGAAGAAACCGGTCAAATATCCTATGCTTCCAAAGGAACCTTGTTTCAGGATATTATCGTGGAGTTTCTAAAACAGATTATTTTAGAAAGTTATACGGTCAGCGAGGAAAGCAGTATCGACAGCGGCTGGTTAAACAAACTCTGGGGGAGATTAGATGGCAAATAGAAAAAAAATTCCCGTACATGAACGATTAATCCGGATGCTGGCGGCGATTGGCATCGCGATAACCCTTTGGTTTATGGTCAACGGCAACGCTGATATGCTGATCACCCAGGATTTTAATAGCATCCCGATTACCTTAACCAACACGGAATCGCTCACCGCAAAAAATCTGGTTTTGGCAGATAACAAAAACTATTATCTCAATTTGCAGGTAAAGGGAACCGATAAAAACCTGAAGAACATTAATATGAAAGAAATAACCGCTGAAGTGGATCTCAGTGATATTGATGCCAAAGGAACCTATGATTTAGATGTTCAGGTGAAAGGGCTTTCCAACTCAGTGATTATCAGCAGTATGAATCCTTCCAGTCTCCAGATCGTGGTGGACAACATCATCAAAGAAGATCTGGAGGTCGAAATTGTCCCCGAGGGTAAACCCGCTAATGACCTGTCGGTAATTTCCGCTGAAGCAGTGGAAAAAGTTGAAGTGGAAGGTCCGGAAGAGTCCATCGCGCGAATCAGTAAGATAACGGCGACGGCCAACGTAAACGGTATGGAAACTGACACAACCCAGCATCTGGAGGTCTCAGCCTATGACGAATCCGGCA
This sequence comes from Acetobacterium sp., assembly GCA_022013395.1. Classification (GTDB taxonomy): domain Bacteria; phylum Bacillota; class Clostridia; order Eubacteriales; family Eubacteriaceae; genus Acetobacterium. Next base: position 7,326 of record JAKLQL010000196.1, on the reverse strand, counting down.
ATCTCATATCCGATTTAGACATGTTGCCAAACGTTGTTACCACCGAGATTATCCTGGGCAAAACCAAGTCGTTGGGAATTATCCCATCCACAACGGGGAGTCCCGCCAATGGCTACATGGTAACTGGGGTGTTAGTAGAACCATCCAAAGTAACCATTGGGGCAAAGGAAGAATTGCTCAAAACCATTGAATCCATTCCCATGGATCCCATCGATGTCACCGGTCAATCGAAAACATTTACCAAAGACATCAATCTCACCCCGCCAGCAGGATGTTATTTCCTTGATGGTAGTGGCAAAGTCAAGGCGACGGTTTCTATTGAGAGTCCGGTTGAAAAGAGCTTCACAGTTGATAAAATTACCACAAAGAATTTGGGCACCGGTCTGATGACTTCAAAAATAAAAGATAGCCGAGTTGTTATAAAACTAAAAGGAGCAAGCAGTGTTTTGAACAGCTTGAATGCCGATCAGGTTGAGGCTTCTGTTGACTGCGCCAATTTAGGACCGGGAGAATATGAATTGCCGATTCAGACCAATTTATCCCAGTCTTTGGTGCAATCAATCACACCGGCAAAAACAACAGTAATAATTGAATAAGAAATCATTTGCAATCAGAAAATTTACATAAAATTTGATACAAAATCTTGCATTTGACAATAATTTAACATATAATAGCAGGAAGTAATTTTTTCAGAGAATTACAAATCACACCAAAACATTATTTTAAGGAGGAAATTAAAAGTGAAAAGAGTTTATAATTTTTCAGCAGGGCCATCATGTTTACCAATAGAAGTCCTACAGAAAGCTGCGGATGAAATGGTATCCTATGGAGATTCTGGCATGTCCGTGATGGAGATGAGTCATCGATCATCCTATTTTATTGATATTCTTCAAGAAGCAAAAAGTCTTTACAAAGAATTAATGAATGTTCCTGATAATTATGAAATCCTGTTTTTACAGGGCGGAGCGTCGACTCAGTTTGCCATGGTTCCTTTGAATCTTTATTCAAAAACCAATAAAGCTGATTTTATGATCACTGGCAGTTGGGCAAAAAAGGCTTATCAAGAGTCTGCTCGTTATGGAGAAGCAAAGGTTATTGCATCATCCCAGGATAAAACCTTTTCCTACATCCCCAAGGTAGATCCCAAGGATTTTACGCCTGATGCTGATTTCTTCCATATTTGCGTTAATAATACCATCTACGGAACCCGATTCAAACCTGAAAATATTCCTGATACTGGCAATGTGCCATTAGTTGGCGATATGTCGTCAAACATCTTATCAGAAGTATATGACGTATCTAAATTTGGTTTAATTTATGCCGGAGCTCAGAAAAACATGGGTCCAGCCGGTGTAACCGCCGTGATCATTCGTAATGATTTACTGGGTCACGCCAAAGACTTCACCCCAACTATGTTGGATTACAAAATTCATGCCGATAACGACTCTAGTTATAATACCCCACCATGTTATGCCATTTATATCTGTAAACTGGTTTATGAATGGGTTAAAGCAAATGGTGGTGTTGCCGGAATGGAAGCAGTTAATAAAGAAAAAGCTCAAAAACTATATGACTTTATTGATAACAGTAAGCTTTATAAAGGGACTGTTGTTCCAGAAGACCGTTCATTGATGAATGTGCCTTTTATAATCGGATCAGACGAATTAGATGCGCTATTCGTTAAAGAAAGCAAAAAAGCCGGAATGGAAAATCTTAAAGGTCATCGCAGCGTTGGCGGTATGCGTGCCAGTATTTACAATGCTATGCCAATGGCCGGTATCGATACCCTGATTGATTTCATGCAGAAATTTGAAAAAGAAAACGCCTAAGCATTTTCGTTAAGAAAGGAAACAGACCATTGAATTATAAAGTACAAACTCTCAATAATATTTCTAAAAAAGGCCTGAAATTATTAGGTGAAAATTATACCGTTCTCGACCAGCCAGAAAATCCCGATGCCATTTTATTAAGAAGCTTTAAAATGCACGATATGGATATTCCAGAATCGGTTAAATTTGTTGGCCGATCCGGAGCTGGAGTCAATAATATTCCGCTGGAAAAATGTTCAGAACAAGGAATCGTTGTCTGTAACTCTCCGGGAGCTAATGCCAATGCCGTTAAAGAATTGGTTATCGCTGGGATGCTGATCTCTTCTCGTAAGGTGGTTGAAGGGATTGCATGGTCCAGTACTTTGGTAGACAAAGGTGATGAAGTACCAGCGCTCGTCGAAAAAGGCAAGGGTGCGTTCGGCGGACCAGAACTTTACGGCAAAAAAATGGGTGTCATTGGTTTAGGTGCCATTGGCGTGCTGGTTGCCAATATGGCCGTTGACTTTGGGATGAAGGTTTATGGATTTGATCCCTTTATTTCCATTGACAATGCCTGGGGTTTAAGCCGAAAAGTAAAACGTGCCATCAGCAAAGAAGAAATCTTTAAAAACTGCGATTACATTTCACTTCACATTCCTTATATGGATGAAACCAAAGATTATGTCAATGCCGATTTATTAAAAGAAACCAAAGAAGGGTTGAGATTACTTAACTTTGCCCGAGGTGGACTGGTTAACTATGATGCCTTGGAAAATGCCATCGAAGAAGGAACCATCGCAACCTATATTACTGATTTTCCAAATGAACGACTTCTAAAAATGAAAAATGTCATCAATATTCCGCATTTAGGTGCTTCAACACCAGAGAGTGAAGAAAACTGTGCGGAAATGGCCATTCATTCCTTAAAAGAATATCTGGAAAATGGAAATATTATCAACTCAGTTAATTATCCTGATTGCAATATGGGGGTATGTGAAGCGGATAACCGAATCACCGTCAATCATGCCAATGTGCCCAATATGTTAGGACAAATCACCAAAATTCTGGCTGATAATGACATCAATATTTCGGTTATGACCAATAAAAACCGCGGTTCTTGGGCATATACCATGATCGATGTTGACAGCAATGTTGGCGAAGATGTAAAAACAGCTTTAAAAAGCATCAAAGGCGTCACCCGCGTACGGATTATTAAATAATTTAAAACGATAAAAAAAGAAGTGGCTTCGGATTAATGAAGACCACTTCTTTCTTTAAAAAACAGGAGGAAAAATTGGCAACAATCAAACCCTTTAAAGCAGTTCGTCCGTTTCCAGAAAAGGCTCAGGATGTCGCAGCGCTGCCTTATGATGTGTACAATCGGGAAGAAGCAGCAATTGCCGCCCGAGGAAAACTGGATTCATTTTTACGGGTCGATCGTCCGGAAACAACATTGGACGAGCGCATCAAAATCAATGACCCCTTTGTTTATGAAACGGCCCGGAAAAACCTGGAAAAACTGTTTCATCGCAATGCCTTAACTCAGGATACCAAAGACTGTTTATATATTTACGAATTGATCATGGATGGCCGCAGCCAGGTAGGTCTGGTTGTTTGTACCGCTATCGACGAGTATCTGAACAACACCATTAAAAAACATGAGCTGACCCGGGCTGACAAGGAAGAAGACCGCATCAAACATGTTGATGCCTGTAATGCTAACACTGGACCAATTTTTCTGACCTACCGCGCTCAAGATGCTATCAATGAAATGATCGATGCTTGGCGAAAAGCCAACGAACCAGTTTATGATTTCGTTTCAGATGATGGGATTACCCACCGCGCCTGGGTTGTTGATGATGAAGCCATTATTAATGGCTTAATTGAAAAATTCAGCAATGTCGAAAGTCTGTATATTGCTGACGGCCATCATCGTTCAGCTTCTGCCGTCAAGGTCGGTCTGATGCGTCGGGAAGCAAACCCCGATTATACCGGAGCTGAAGAATTTAACTATTTCCTCTCGGTTTTATTTCCAGACGAACAGCTCTACATTATGGACTATAACCGGGTAGTAAAAGATCTCAACGGATTGAGTGTTGATGAGTTCTTAAATGCCCTCGCAGAAAAATTTGATGTTACGCCTAAGGAAACAGAACCGGTCAAACCACCGCAAAAAGGCAGTTTTGGCCTTTATGTGGATGGAAAATGGTATCTGTTAACCGTTAAAGAAGGCGTTTATGATCTGGCTGATCCGGTTAATTCATTAGATGTTGCCATTTTGCAGAATAATGTGTTGGTGCCGATTCTCGGTATCGGCGATATTCGAACTGACAAACGCATTGATTTCGTTGGTGGAATCCGTGGCTTGAAAGAGTTGGAACGACGCGCCAATGACGATATGGTACTGGCTTTCTCGATGTATCCAACATCCATTGAAGAGCTCATGAATATCGCCGATGCCGATCTGCTGATGCCGCCAAAATCCACCTGGTTTGAACCAAAATTAAGAAGTGGCTTATTTATTCACAATCTTTATTAATAAGAAGCAAATGATTTTAAACTGTCAGTAAGTGAACGATAAAATTATAAAGATCAGACAATTAGTTTATCCGCGGTGGCACGCTTGTTTTTGCAACGTACCCAAAAGAGGAAAATTAATTGTCTTTTTTATTTTATTTGAGCTCGATTTGAGTGCGAATTTGGAAAAAAGAACAAAAATTTCTCTTAGTTAGTGATTGAAGCTTGTCCTATTATATGATATCCTTTTCAACAACAGTGAACTGAAAGATAAAGATGCGTCTGAGTCTGACAGCAAACTGAACAATTTATAAAGTATTAATTAAAAAAGAAACAAAGTTATCGTACTGATGCCAAGCGGGTTCGTCCCTATTGGAAAGGCGAGAGAATCATGTGTCATTAACCCAACACCATTTACTAAAGATGGTTTGGCTATTTGCGTGTTTTCCCTGTACCTACCTCGGTACAGGGATTTTTTTTGCGTGAAGGTAACGAGCCAATCGCAAGCTCGCTTGCAGTTGGCGACTGCCCACGAATCAAAGATGGAGCGAAGCGGAATCGTGGTTGCGTGAAGGTAACGAGCCAATCGCAAGCAAGCTTGATCCACGAACTAAAGTTGGAGCAAAGCAGAAGCGCAGTTATTTTTGGTAATTATGAAGGTAGCTTGTTAAACAAAGAAGGTGAACGAGGAGATAAATATGGAAAAGAGAATTGGACTCATCGCAATTGTCGTAGAAAAAAAAGAAGCTGTGGAAAAGTTGAATCAGGTGTTGCATGACTATGGTGAACACATTGTCGGACGAATGGGAATCCCTTATCATCAACGAAACGTATCGGTGATCAGTGTGGTGGTGGATGCATCCACCAATATCATCAGCTCTCTTTCCGGAAAGCTGGGGATGATCGATGGCGTGAGTATCAAAACAGTTTATTCGAAACTGCCAAAAGGCGAAGAAGTAGATGGAAATAATGAATAAAATAATTGTAAAGCTGGAACAACAACAGAATCTTGACCGGGATGAATTTAAATGGCTGCTCGAAAACAACACCGCCGAATTGAGAACCGAGATATCACGTCGAGCGCAAATAATCGCCAATGAGAACTTTGGTAACGGGGTTTACGTCCGCGGACTGATTGAATTCAGCAACTATTGCAAAAATGATTGCTATTATTGTGGCATTCGCTGCGGCAATGAAAAAGCCAATCGCTATCGGCTGACCGAGTCAGAAATTCTGGACTGTTGTGAAATGGGTTATGACCTGGACTTTCGGACCTTTGTCCTCCAGGGCGGTGAGGATCCGGATTTTACGGATGACCAAATGGTTGAGCTAATCGGTAAAATTAGAAATAAATATCCGGATTGTGCCATCACGCTGTCATTGGGCGAGCGACCAACTGAAGTTTACAAACGGTTTTTTGCAGCCGGTGCCAACCGCTATTTACTCCGCCACGAGACTGCCACCGAGGATCATTATAAAAAACTCCATCCTAAAGAACTGAGTCTGGAAAACCGTAAAGCCTGTCTGGAAAATCTCAAAGAAATCGGTTTTCAGGTAGGCACCGGGTTTATGGTTGGTTCTCCCCATCAAACCGTGGACAATCTCGTTGAAGATCTTATCTTTATCAAGTCATTAAACCCACATATGATCGGCATCGGACCATTTATTCCCCACCAGCACACCCCTTATAAAGACGCTAAGGCAGGTACCCTGGAAGAAACCCTGCTGCTCATCTCAATCCTGCGGCTGATGTTGCCACAAGCGTTGATTCCGGCCACTACCGCCTTGGGAACGATTGATCCCAATGGCCGAGAATTAGGGATTCTGGCTGGTGCCAATGTGGTGATGCCCAATCTGTCGCCGATATCGGTGCGAAAAGATTACAGTCTTTATGATAACAAGATCTGTACTGGGGATGAAGCTGCCGAATGCCGGGTTTGTCTAAGTAAACGAATGGAAGGCATCGGCTACGAAATTTTAACTCACCGGGGCGATTACCCCCAAAAATAAAATTAGGACAATCATTTAAAAAAATAAAGTAGGTAATTGTGAAAGTCCCGTGAGCTTTGCAATCAGTTTCGCACGAAACAATTGTTACACTGTACGTCGGACAGGCTACCGCCTGTTCGCCTACACGTTACACAATTGTTTGTGGAAACTGATCGTAAAGCAACCATTGTTCGATGGAATGAATTTTACAATTGCCAGAAAATAAAACTATAGGAGAGTAACGATGTATAATGTAATGTCAAAAAAAGCAGTCGAATTTATTGATGACCAGGAAATTCTGGACACCCTGGCCTATGCGGAAGAAAACAAGCGGAATAAAGTCTTAATCAACGATATCATTGAACGAGCTAGAGAATTTAAAGGGTTGACGCATCGGGAAGCAGCAGTTTTGCTGGCCTGTGAGTTGGAAGAACAGAATGACAGTCTGGTGAAACTGGCCATGGATATTAAAAATAAATTTTATGGTAATCGCATTGTCATGTTTGCTCCGCTTTACCTCTCAAATTATTGTGTCAATGGATGTGTCTACTGTCCTTATCATTTTAAAAACAAAAATATCAGCCGTAAAAAACTGACCCAGGAAGAAATTGCCAAAGAAGTCATTGCCCTGCAGGACATGGGCCATAAGCGTCTGGCACTGGAAGCCGGCGAAGATCCTAAAAATAATCCGTTGGAATATATTTTAGAAAGCATTAAGACCATTTATAGCATCAAACATAAAAACGGCGATATCCGTCGGGTCAATGTCAACATTGCCGCCACCACGGTGGATGATTACCGACAATTAAAAGAAGCCGGAATCGGAACCTATATCTTGTTCCAGGAAACGTATCACAAGGAAAACTACGAAGAACTTCATCCTACCGGGCCCAAGCATGACTATTCCTGGCATACTGAAGCCATGGATGCTATGGAAGAAGGATGGGATGGTCATAAAGTTTGGTTTTCCTGAAATAAGTAGTTGACTGAACATTTGATTATGCTATCAAGT
>JAKLQL010000195.1 GCA_022013395.1 Acetobacterium sp. | reverse complement strand
CGATATCGCCTGACCTAAGTATCACTGCTTTTTTCCTGGAAGAAATCCTTCAATATTAATATAGCGCTGAACAACTCCTGCTGTATAAACACCTGCCGGTCGCGACCCCAGAAGTCCAACTTGAGCCCGTGTCCGCTCTCTGCATCCCATTGCAAGTATCACTGCTTCGGCAATTACCAGAATTAGGCCTTCTTCATGCGACACTGCGATAATTGTTTTATTTTCATGTACTTCAAGCACCATTGTATCAAGATATAAACAAACGCCCCATTCTTTTGCTTCGTTTATCAGCCTTTCTGCAAACTGATTCCCGGTTAAGGATCTTTTGTATTTCTGAAGCCCAAATCCGTCATGGATACATTTATATAGTAAACGACACTGAAAAAGAGAAATAATCACGTGGTTCATAAGAAAAATAATTTAGTTGACTTATATTTTGATCTATGCTATTATTGTGGAATTAAGCACAAACGTGCGGAATGAGGTAAGATAAGGTATTCAGTATTAAAAAAAGAGCGATTCTTAATGAAGTAAAGACAACTGAGCTTGAGCATAATGGTCTGGACATTTTGTTAAAAAGATGAAGGAGAAATATAAAATGGCATCTGTAAATCCAAGAATTCAAAAGTTAATTGATGATTTATATTCAGTGACACCAGAAATCGAAGCGGAAAGAGCTTTATTAATCACACAGTCCTTTAAAGAAACAGAAGCAATGCCGATGATTATTCGCCGGGCTAAAGCATTGGAAAAAATTCTAAATGAAATGACCATCGTGATTCGCGATGAGGAATTGATCGTTGGTAATTTAACGACTAAACCTCGTGGTACCCAGATTTTCCCTGAGTATTCCAACAAGTGGCTGATCAGTGAATTTGATACCGTGGCTAAACGAAAAGGTGATGTATTTCTTATCTCAGACGAAACAAAGGAAGATCTTGTCGAAGCATTTAAATATTGGGATTGCCGCACAGTCAATGAGTTAGCCGAACAATACATGTTCCCTGAAACCAGAGAAGCCATTGCCGCCGGCGTTTTTACGGTTGGTAATTATTTTTTTAATGGTGTTGGCCATATTGGTGTGGACTATGCAAAGGTCATGAAAGTAGGTTTCAAAGGAATTATTGCCGAAGCGGAAGCGGAAATGGCAAATGCTGATACTTCTTTGCCGGATTATATTAAGAAAAAACATTTCCTGGATGCCGTGATCATTACTGCCAATGCTGCCATTAATTATGCCCATCGTTTTGCCGCTCTGGCAAGAGACCTTAGCAGTCGGGAAAAAGATTCCCGCAGACAAAACGAACTACTGGAAATTGCTAAAATATGCGAACAGGTTCCCGAAAATCCAGCGAATTCTTTTTACGAAGCCCTGCAGTCTTTCTGGTTTGTCCAGGCAATCATTCAAATAGAATCCAACGGACATTCCATTTCACCGATGCGTTTCGATCAGTATATGTATCCTTATTACAAACAGGACGTCAGCAAGGGGAATATTACTGATGAAAAAGCCCAGGAACTGCTGGATTGCCTTTGGGTTAAATTCAACGATATCAATAAGATTCGCGATGAAGGTTCCACCAAGGCTTTTGGCGGTTATCCAATGTTCCAGAACCTGATTGTAGGCGGCCAGACCCCAGACGGGCTAGATGCGACCAATGAACTTTCTTTTATGAGTCTCGTGGCTACCGAACACACAAAATTGCCACAGCCTTCAATTTCCTTCCGTGTATGGAATAAAACGCCGGAAGATCTCTTATTAAAAGCCTGTGAAATCAGTCAATTGGGACTGGGTATGCCTGCTTTTTATAGTGATGAAGTTGTCATTCCTTCTTTAGTCAGCCGTGGCGTTGCATTAAGAGATGCCCGTGATTACGGTATCATCGGCTGTGTGGAACCACAAAAAGGCGGAAAAACCGAAGGTTGGCATGATGCGGCATTCTTTAACATCGCAAAAGTACTGGAAATCACGCTTAATAACGGCATGGTCGATGGTCAGCAAATGGGTCCTGAAACGGGAACCTTTGAATCCTTTAAAACCTTTGATGACTTAATGGCAGCCTACAAAAAACAAATGGTACATTTCGTCAGCCTGCTTATTAATGCCGATAACTCTGTAGATCTAGCTCATGGAGAACGAGCACCGTTACCTTTCCTTGCATCAATGGTGGATGACTGCATCAGTAAAGGAAAATCACTCCAGGAAGGCGGTGCCCATTATAACTTCACCGGACCACAAGGCGTTGGTGTTGCCAATGTCGGTGATTCCTTGGCGGCAATTAAAGAATTGGTCTATGACAAGAATGCAATTACCGCAAAAGATCTTAAAAAGGCATTAGACGAAAACTTTGTGGGCATGGAAGACATGCGTCAAATGTTATTGAACCGAGCACCAAAGTTTGGCAATGATATTGATGCAGTTGATAACCTTGCCCGTGAGGGAGCCTTGATTTACTGTCGCGAGGTTGAAAAATATAAAAATCCTCGTGGCGGACAGTTCCAACCGGGTTTGTATCCTGTTTCCGCCAATGTTCCGATGGGTGCAGGCACTGGTGCTTCCGCTGACGGACGACTGGCAGGCACTGCTTTAGCTGATGGCGTCTCACCTGTTTCCGGCAGAGATCTGGCAGGACCAACCGCAGCTGTCAACTCGGTATCCAAACTGGATCATTTCATTGCCTCCAACGGAACCCTTTTGAATCAGAAATTTCATCCCTCAGCTATTGCCGGGGAAGCCGGTCTTCACAATTTATCCTCTCTGGTTCGCGGTTTCTTTGATCAGAAAGGCATGCATGTTCAGTTTAATGTCGTTGACCGTGCGAAACTGATTGATGCACAGAACAACCCTGAAAAATATCAGAGTCTGGTTGTCCGTGTGGCTGGTTACAGTGCGCATTTTGCTTCACTTGATAAATCCATTCAGGATGATATCATTGAAAGAACAGAACATATTTTTTAAGACTATTTAAAAATTCCAAGCAGTGAGGGGATCTTTACCTCTCACTGCTTTTATAATAATTGGAGGTGTAAATATGCCAAGCAACACTTTAGATTTACAAGCAAAAGGAGTAATTTTTGATATCCAGCGATTTTCTGTTCATGATGGACCCGGTATTAGAACCATCGTTTTTTTAAAAGGGTGCCCTTTAAAGTGTGATTGGTGCAGTAATCCAGAATCCCAGCAAAGCCAACAGGAGCTGATGTTTATTGGTCACAACTGCATTGGTTGCAGTTAATGTCTGAGTGTATGTCCCGCTGGGGCGATTGATATGGAAAACCCTTCACGGGTCATTCAAAAAAAATGCACCCACTGCGGCAAATGCGTTGAAGTCTGTTATGCCGGAGCACTTAATATGGCTGGTGAAGAAAAAACCGTTGAAATGGTATTGAGTGAACTAAAAAAGGATGCTATTTATTATCGTAATTCTGGTGGCGGTATTACTTTTTCTGGTGGGGAGCCCTTTTTTCAACAGGAATTTTTTGAACAGCTTCTTATGGGCTGCAGGTCAATCGGCTGGCATACCACCATTGAAACAACCGGAGTTGCCACAGAAAAAGGTTTAAATAGAATACTACCTTTAGTGGATCTGGTTTTTATGGATATCAAACATATGGATGACCAAAAACATCAGTTGTATACTGGAACATCCAATAAAACAGTCCTTAAAAATGCGAAAATTATTGCCAAGACCGGGGTCCCGATGATTGTCCGAATCCCAGTTATTCCTGAAGTCAATGATGACCTGATGAACATCCAGGCCACTGCAGACTTTGTAAGGTCTTTGGAGTCGGTTAAGGAACTTCAATTAATGCCTTATCATCGTCTTGGCCAAAATAAGTACGACTATTTGGGACGAGAATATGCATTAAATGAAATCAAGCCAGCCAATAAGGCCAGCATTGATCAGCTGAAAGAGGCCGTAGAAGCATACGGTCTGAAATGCTCAATCTGAGGGTCGTAATAGCTTATGATCCATATCCTATAAAATGGCT
>JAKLQL010000194.1 GCA_022013395.1 Acetobacterium sp. | reverse complement strand
AGGTGACCGTGCCGCCGAAGACCTCACAGATGGCCTGATGACCGAGGCAGACTCCTAGAATCGGGGTTTTGTCTTTGAAATAGTCGATGACCTCTTCGCAGATCCCCGCATCGGCTGGTCGTCCCGGCCCCGGCGAAACAATGATGTGATCCGGTTTTAAAGCAATAATTTCGGCCATACTGAGTTCATCATTTTTAATCACCCGGATATCCGGATTGATGATCCCCACATATTGGTACAGGTTATAGGAAAAGCTGTCGTAATTGTCAATCAGTAAAATCATTATTCCACCTCCTGAGCCCGTTCCAGCGCTTCAAACATCGCCCGGGCTTTATTTCGTGATTCGTTGAATTCTTTTTCCGGGATGCTGTCAGCGACGATCCCGGCGCCAGCGGAGACATAAACCTTGTCATTTTTTTTCACCGCCATCCGAATGGCAATGCACATGTCCATGTTGCCGGAAAAGTCGATGTATCCCACCGCTCCGCCGTAAACGCCGCGCTTCTGGCCTTCCAGCTCGTTGATAATTTCAATCGCCCGCTTTTTCGGCGCTCCGGACAGGGTTCCGGCTGGCAACACTGCCCCGAGGGCATCCAGCTGATCCAGTCCATCTTTGAGGGTGCCGGTGACGGTCGAGGAAATATGGGAGACATGCGAATATTTGACGACCTCCTGATAGGTTTCCACCTTGACCGAACCAAATTCACTGACCTTACCCAGATCGTTCCGGCCCAGATCGACCAGCATATTGTGTTCACTGAGTTCCTTTTCGTCCTTCAGCAGTTCGGTAATAAAGGCGGCATCCTGCTCCGGTGTTTCGCCCCGGGGACAGGTGCCAGCAATCGGGAAGGTCGACAGCTTGGAATTCTTCAGCGACACCAGCGTTTCCGGGGATGCCCCGGCCACCTGGATCTCGTCAAAGTCGATATAGAACATGTAGGGCGAGGGATTAATCGTTCGCAGCACCCGATAAGCGGACAGCAGATCGCCCTCAAAGTCGGCTTCCAAGCGGTTGGAAATCACCGCCTGGAAAATATCACCTTGGTAAATATGCTCTCGGGTTTTTTCAACCATCTCGCAATAATAGTCTTTGGTAAACAGTGAGCGGTACTCTGAAGTCACCTGACCCCGGAAAGCCACGGTGCTGTTGCAGTTTTTAATCAGCGCTTCAATTTCCTTAAGTTTGATGACCCCGTCGATATAGTTCGCCTCAAAGTTATCGGTTTTAATATTGACGATCACGACAATTTTCTGGCGCAGATGATCATAGGCGATGACCTTGTCAAAAAGCATCAGATTCATGTCATCAAAGTTTTCGGCATTGTCATTTGTAAGCACCAGATTGGTTTCGGTATATTTAACAAAATCGTAGGAGATATAACCGACAAACCCGCCGGTAAACACCGGCAGGAAATCCAGCTTGGGACTTTTCCACTTGGCCAGAATTTCCCGCAGCACCGTCCGCGGATCATCGGTGAGAATATCCCTGGTCTTGCCGTTTTTAACCACCACTTCGCCGTCCAGACAGGTCACCGACAGAGTCGGGTCAAAGCCCAGAAACGAATACCGCCCCCACTTTTCGCCGCCCTCTACACTTTCCAGCAAATAACACTTTTTGCCAGTGGCTTTTAAACATTTCAGCACCTCAATCGGTGTCTTAATATCTGAAAACAGCTCCAGACTAATCGGGATGCTCTGATAATCCCCGCAATACCCTCTGGCCTCTTCCATCGATGGTTTAATCATAATCGTATCCTTTCGTTGTTTGGTTTTGTCGTTATTAATTTATACGCTTTTTAAGTAATAAAAAAACGCCCGTCCATGATTAATAAAAATTAATCAAGGACGAGCGCAAAAATTCAGCCCGCGGTACCACCTTAATTTACAGAGAAAAATCCCTGTACACTCTGCAGGATACAAACATATCCCTCGCAACTGACGTATGCGTCACGTCGCAGAATACTCAGAAATGTTACTTTCCTTTGACTGCGCCCTCAGTGGTCCATTTGATGTTCTGCGTTGTGCGAGGCTCTCAGCCTTCCCCGCTCTCTGTAACTGCACGATACACCGTTATCTCCACGTCAACGGTTTGATGATCTATTAAATTAGATAAATCTTAATCGATATTTCTACTTTTGTCAAATATTATTTCACTGATAACGCAATCATTAAGAAATTAATGGCCGAATTTACTTTCCGTCATTCGTTGCCGTTACAAAACTGTCATGAGCTTTGCTGTCGGTTTCGCACTAAACAATTTTTACACTGTACGGCGTACAGGCTACCGCCAGTTCGCCTACATGTTACAAAATTGTTTGTGGAAACCGACAGCAAAGCAATTTTTGTTCGTAGTCAGCCATTAACTATCAGCTTCATCGGCACAAAAACAATCCCCTTGTTATCCTGTTCCGCCGCCGTGGCTTCAAAACCGAAACGCCGATAAACTGCCACCGCATAGGGTGACGAATTCACCGTCATTTCAAAAGCCTGCCCTTCCTGTTGCTGCTTTAAATCGGCGATCACGGTGCCAAATAACGCCTGGGCAATCCCCCTCTGGTGATAATTTTTATCGACAAACATCAACGAGATATGAAAGGTGTCCCGGGTACCAATCACGCCGATAATTTGGTTGTCTTGATAGAAACCCCACAATTTCTTGTGGCCGCTTTCCAGATCCTCGGCCATTTCCTGCAACTTATAGTCCAGATAATCGGTAAAGGTCTGACGGCCTTCTTCTGTGTAGCCATCGGCAATGAATTCGTGAAAAACCTGATTGGCCAGATCTACCGCTGCTTTTAAATCGCTATCGTCAATTTTTTTAATCATGTAAACCTCTCCTGGGATGTCAATAAGTTCAATCAGTGTCGACGCTTAAATCCCTAATTATTTTTCATTGAATCCGCCAATGCCGGCAAATTAATGGGCTCCGGACAAAAGTCGGGGCTGTTGCTCCGCAGGGCATTTAGATAATCACTATCCTGTTCGCCTAGTTTCTGGAAATAACAATTGATCCGATGATTGAGAAACACATTATTCAGCTGAAAACCAATCGGCACCGCCATATTAACGTGCTCATAAAACAGCCCCTTTTCGGTAAACGGCGGCGGATATTCGGCGGCCGGCAGGGTTGGGATAAAATCATGGACATTAAAAATCCGATAGCTGTTTTTAACCAGCTGATTATATTTTTTCGCAAAAGCCACATCGCCGGGCCGCCCGGCCGCATAGGTATAAACGATGGTATTTTTTGGGACCGTATTAACCGCAAAATCCAGGGCCGCCATCATCGCAAGATCCCCGCCCAGACTATGACCGGTCAGATAGAGCGGTTTGTCTGTAGAAAGGCTGTTGATAATCGCAATCAGTTCGTCTCGCATCGACTGATAAATCCGGGTAATCCCCCGGTGGCTGGAACCACCATCGGCCGCATAGGGAAAGGGAATCTGAAACAGATCCAAATCTGAATCCAGGTTTGGGGTTGAATCTGATCCCCGAAAAGCAATCACGACCCGCTCTGGAGATTCAGCCACAAATCCGAAATTCTCTGCGGTTTTTTCAGTGACCCCGGCTT
>JAKLQL010000193.1 GCA_022013395.1 Acetobacterium sp. | reverse complement strand
TCCAAAACATAAGCACGGTTTGCAATATGCAGAGCTTTATTCGCATTCTGTTCCACGAGCAATACCGTAGTTCCAGCATCATTAACCGTTTGAATCATATTAAATATTTCATCAACCAATAGCGGCGCCAGCCCCATTGATGGTTCATCCAGCAAAATCAGTTTTGGTCGGGTCATCAGTGCCCGTCCCATCGCCAGCATTTGCTGTTCACCACCACTGAGCGTTCCGGCAATTTGCTTGATACGCTCTTTAAGACGTGGGAAATTCAAAAATATTTTTTCCATGTCTTCCTGAATCTGTTCTGTATCTTTTCTAATATATGCACCCATTTGCAGATTTTCATAAACCGTCATATCTGCAAAAATCCGCCGTCCTTCGGGAACGTGGGCAATTCCTAGAACTGGTATTTGATGAGCTGGCACCTTACTCAGGTTTTCACCATCAAAGGTAATCATCCCTTCACTTGGCTTTAAGAGTCCAGAAATCGTTTGAAGAATGGTTGTCTTGCCGGCGCCGTTGGCTGCGATCAGAGTAAGAATTTCACCCTCATTCACTTCAAAACTAATTCCCTTAATGGCATGAATTTTTCCATAATGTACATTTAAATCTTTTACTTTTAGCATCGCGGCCTCCTAATCTCCTAAATAAGCACGAATAACATCAGGGTTGTTCTTTATCTCATCCGGAGTGCCTTCTGCAATTGTTTTTCCATAATCCACAACAATAATTCGTTCGCAAATTCCCATAACCAGTTTCATATCATGTTCAATAAGTAAAACAGTAATGTCGAATTTATTACGGATAAAATGGATCGTTTCCATAAGTTCAGCCGTTTCGTTTGGATTCATTCCCGCAGCTGGCTCGTCGAGCATCAATACTTTGGGATCCGATGCCAAAGCTCTGGCAATTTCCAGCTTTCGTTGCTGGCCATAGGGCAAGTTTTTAGCCAAGGTATCGGCATACTCGCCCATGTCAAAAATCTCCAGCAATTTCATGCATTCGATCTGAGCTTTTTTCTCACCTTCCCAGAATTTTTTGGTTCGGAACATTCCCTGAATCATATTATACTCAATGAAATTATGATAGGCAATTTTTACATTTTCAATGGCGGTTAAGTCTTTAAACAGACGAATATTCTGAAAAGTTCGACTTGCTCCCAGTTTTACAATGTCGTGGGGAGTTTTTTTGATAATACTCTGATCATTGAGAACAATCTCGCCCATTGTTGGAACATATACCCCGGTTAGCATATTGAAAATGGTTGTTTTTCCTGCTCCGTTTGGCCCAATTAAACCAACTAATTCATTTGAATCCAATTCGAGATTGAATTGATCAACCGCTGTTAGTCCGCCAAATTGCATCGTAATATTTTTTGCTGATAATACACTCATTAAGCTTCACCTCCTCCAATGGAATTCTTTACATTTTTTCGTTGGATGAGGGATTCAATAAAGGCCGTTAATGAGAATTCTGATCGTCCGAAGATACCTTGCGGACGGAAAATCATCATGATAATCAGCACCAGTGAATAGACTAATAGACGATATTCGGAAAAACCGCGCAGCATTTCCGGTAAGATGGTTAGCACAATCGCTGATATAATCGAGCCGGTTAAACTTCCCAAGCCACCAAGAACGACGATCACAAACATCTCAATTGAGAACATAAAACCAAATTTACTTGGCTCCAAAAACGATTGATAGTGAGCATAAAGGGCTCCCCCAATACCGGCAAAGAAAGCTGCCAGTGAGAATGCCAGCACCTTATAACGCGTGGTGGGAATCCCTGCTGCCTCTGAAGCAATCTCATCTTCTCTAATGGAAATAATCGCTCGCCCTTGTTTTGAGCGGCCTAATGTGAAAATCAACACCGCCACCAGAATTGTGATCCAATAGACATTGTGAAAATTAACCAGTCGAGTAATCCCTTTCAAACCAGCCGCACCACCGGTGGGTCCAAAATTAATAAAGAAGATCCGAATTATCTCTGAAAATCCAATGGTTACAATTCCCAGATAGTCGCCGCGCAGCCGAAGTGTCGGTGTTCCAATCAGGAAACCAAAAATCCCGGCGATGATGCCACCCACAATCATAGCTAGAATA
>JAKLQL010000192.1 GCA_022013395.1 Acetobacterium sp. | reverse complement strand
CCGGCTTAAAGCCCAGATCCGCCAGCTTGTCGCCCAGCATCATTTTGGTGGCAATATTGACCATCGGAATATCAGTCACCTTGGAAATATAGGGTACGGTACGAGATGATCGGGGGTTGACCTCAATGACATAAACTTCATTTTCATAAATAACATATTGAATGTTTACCATACCGACAATATCCAGGGCCTTGACCAGACGGCCGGTATAGTCAATGATGGTGTCCTTAGTTCGCTGATCCAGGGTTTGCGGCGGATAAACTGAAATGGAATCACCGGAATGGACCCCAGCCCGTTCAATATGTTCCATAATCCCCGGAATCAGGTAGTTTTCACCATCGCTGATAGCATCCACTTCCACTTCTTTTCCCATCAGATATTTATCGATCAGGACCGGGTTTTCCAGTTCCACTGCGGTGATGATATCCATGTATTCCACCACATCTTCACGTTCATAGGCAATGATCATGTTCTGGCCACCCAGTACATAAGATGGTCGCAACAATACCGGGAAGCCTAAACGTTCAGCCACTTCCACCGCTTCGGTGGTGGTATAAACCGTTTCGCCTTCGGGACGGCGGATATTGCAGGTTTCCAGTAACTGGTCAAACACTTCCCGGTCTTCAGCGGCATCGATATTGGCTGGCGATGTTCCCAGCACCGGAACGCCCATTTCTTCCAGATAGCGGGTCAGTTTAATGGCGGTTTGTCCGCCAAACTGAACAATGGCACCGATGGGTTTTTCCGTTTCCACTACTGAACGGACATCTTCTTTAGTTAACGGTTCAAAGTAGAGGCGATCCGAGGTATCAAAATCGGTGGACACGGTTTCCGGGTTATTATTAATGAAAATCGCTTCATAGCCTTTTTCCCGCAGCGCCCAGGCACAGTGGACCGAGCAGTAGTCGAACTCGATTCCCTGGCCAATGCGAATCGGACCGGAACCGAGCACCAGAATCCGTTCTTTACCAGAGGGATGCTCTTCAATAAAGAGTGCCGCTTCATTTTCCTTGTCTCTGGTCGAGTAGAAATAAGGGGTCTGGGCCGCAAATTCACCGGCACAGGTATCAACCATTTTAAAGGAAGCATAGGTTTTGGGATCTTCCTGAATCGTTTCGCCGGATAATTCTTCGATGGTTTTATCCAAAAAGCCGATTTCCCGGGCAACCCGGACCCGTTCTTCAGTTAAGCCCAGAGTGGCCAGATCTTTTTCCATCACCGCCAGATGGCGCAGCTTATCTAAAAACCATTTATCAATTTTGGTAATGGCAAAGATGGTATCCAGGGATACGCCCCGTTTGATGGCTTCATAAACGACAAAAGAACGTTCATCGTCAGAATCAGACAGCATCTTCATGATCTCGTCATCACTGGTTTCCACCAGTCGTTCGATGGTTAGTGTTTCCATGCCCAATTCAATGGAGCGGATCGCTTTCATCATGGCATGTTCAAAACTGGAGCCGATCGACATGATTTCGCCGGTGGCCTTCATTTGGGTGCCCAGGGTTCGTTTGGCGTAAACAAATTTATCAAACGGCCATCTTGGGAATTTAACCACAATGTAATCCAGCGCCGGTTCAAAACAAGCGGTGGTGGTTCCGGTGACTTCATTGATAATTTCATCCAGCGAGAAACCAATGGCAATTTGGCTGGCCACCTTGGCAATCGGATAACCGGTGGCTTTTGACGCCAGCGCGGATGAACGGGAAACCCGGGGATTTACCTCAATCACCGCATAATTAAAGTTTTCCGGATTTAAAGCAAACTGACAGTTACAGCCGCCTTCAACCTTCAGTGCTGAAATAATTTTCAGGGCTGAGGTCCTCAGCATCTGGAATTCTTTATCGCTTAAGGTCTGACAGGGCGCCACGACGATGGAATCGCCCGTATGAATCCCGACCGGATCAAAGTTTTCCATGCTACAGACGGTAATAACATTTCCTTTGGCGTCCCGCATGACTTCAAATTCAATTTCTTTCCAGCCGGCAATCCCTTTTTCCACCAGAATCTGACTGATCGGCGACAAGCGAATGCCGTGGGTGGCAATTTCTTCCAATTCCTGCTGGTTGGCAGCGATACCGCCGCCAGTACCGCCTAAGGTAAAGGCCGGACGAACGATGACGGGATAACCAATAGTTGAAGCAAAACGGACCGCATCCTCAATAGTTACGACCACTTCCGAAGGAATACAGGGTTCGCCGATTTCTCGCATCATATCTTTAAAAGCCTGACGGTCTTCAGCTTTTTCAATGGTTTCCAGATTGGCACCCAAAAGCTTAACGCCGTGGGCATCTAAAAACCCTTCTTTAGCTAATTGCATCGATAAGGTCAGCCCGGTTTGACCACCCAGAGTGGACAGGATGCTGTCTGGTTTTTCCATTAGGATGATCCGTCTGATTACTTCTAAGGTCAGAGGTTCAATGTATATTTTATCGGCCATGGCCTTGTCGGTCATGATCGTCGCCGGATTGGAGTTAATCAGAATGACTTCCAGTCCATAATTTTTCAAGGCTTTACAGGCCTGGGTACCGGCGTAGTCAAATTCGGCCGCCTGGCCAATGACAATGGGGCCGGATCCGATCACCAGGACTCGTTTAATATCGCTTCTTAAAGGCATCCTTGTTGCCCCCTTTCCATAAGATCAGTAAATTGTTCAAATAAATAGCCGGTATCGTTGGGGCCGGCACTGGCTTCAGGGTGAAACTGCACCGTAAAGGAATTGATGTCATGATACTCGATCCCTTCGCAGGTGCCGTCATTTAAGTTAAAGTGAGTTACCTTACCCACTTCTGCTGAAATACTTTCGGGAACGACGGCATAACCATGGTTCTGACTGGTAATAAAAACGCGGTCTCGGGTGATATCTTTAACCGGCTGGTTCATGCCTCGGTGTCCATATTTTAACTTAAAGGTTTCGCCGCCCATGGCTAACGCCAGCAGCTGATGTCCCAGGCAGATACCGAAAATCGGTTTGCCGTATTTGATAAAATCTTTGAGATTTTCGATGATTTGGACATTTTCGGCGGGATCTCCCGGTCCGTTAGACAGCATGATGCCATCCGGATTAAGCATCCGGATTTCCTCAATCGTGGTGTTGGCCGGCATCACGGTTACGTTACAGCCTAAACGCAGCAGCATTCGTAAAATATTGTGTTTGTACCCATAATCAATCAGGGCGACATGGTTGGCCCGATTGACCTGACTGTAATACCAGCCTTTGTTTTTGCGGGTAACCGCTTGCACCGGATCGACCACTTTGAAGTCCCGGATTTTTTCCAGCAGGGCTTCTTTGGTGGTTTCAATGTCTTCAGTGGTAATGGCGCCGTTCATGGTTCCGTGTTCCCGAATGACTCGGGTAATCGCTCGGGTATCCACATCCCAGATGCCGATTTTATCCTGTTCAATCATAAATTCGTTAATGTTATGGGTATTTCTGAAATTTGATGGTTCTTCACACCATTCTTTGGTGATGTAACCATTAATCCAGCTGCGCTCCGATTCCATGTCGTCCGCATTAATCCCATAGTTACCAATTAAGGGATAGGTTTGCAGCACAATCTGCCCATAATAGGACGGATCTGTTAACACCTCCTGATAACCGGTCATCCCGGTAGTAAAGACGATTTCGCCAATGGTGGTGCCTTCGCACCCAAAATTATAGCCCTCAAAAACGCTGTCATCCGACAGCACCAGCCAGGCCCGCTTATCTCGTTTGTAATAAGACATTGTTTACCTCCGTTTATTGTAGTTTCTCTAGGTACACGCGGAATTTAAACGCTAAAGTAAATTGCTTTGATGTCACGTTACATAAACAATTTTGTAACGTGTAGGCGAACAGGCGTT
>JAKLQL010000191.1 GCA_022013395.1 Acetobacterium sp. | reverse complement strand
TTCCTTTGAAAAGGGGATTTTGTACTCGGTTAATTCGGAGATGGTTTCGATGATCTCGATGATCTTTTGCCGGTTGGCATAAGTCCCTTCCCCAACCTGGGCAATTTCCAACAAGGTTTCCAATTCCGCCTCTTCGGTGGTTGAAAGCCGTAGGACTTTAGTCATTTTTTTAAAAAAAGCCCGGGTGGGTAACCGTTCCCCGGACTTAACCCGTTGCAGGGTGGTGCGGTTGAAGTTCCCCATTTCAGCCAGAGACTGAACCGTTTCACCGCTTTCCAGAATATATTCTTCTATTTTTTTACTAAGTAATGACATCGCGACCTCCACCGTTTTTAGTAATGTTGCTTATTCCGACTTAATTAATTTTAATTAAAGATTTATATTCAATTATCTCTTTTATTGTTCATTTAATCTTAAATAATCATAAAGGTTTTATTGGTTAGATACAAGTGTAATTTTTTGCGATTGTTACAGAACCATTATTTTGACAAGCCAGGATGACACAATTGTTCGCATTCTTTACAAAAGTTGCATTTTGTGATTAATATTTTGTGTTTTTTTTAACAATATCTCTGGTAATTAATCTAGCTAATCGATATAATAGATGTTGCTTATATAGTATTTTTAGGATTCATTCATGTTTGTGAAACAAGTATGGCTTTCCCACCGCTTTGCGGTTTACTCAGCAACTGCCTTATGGCCCTACGCAACACCGATTTCAACCCAGGTTGTGTGACAATTCTACAGAATTGAGCTTGAAGTTGAAAAATCATAAGAAACTATTAAAGCAAAAAAACAAAAGAAAGAAGGTTAAACATGGAAGAAAAAGAACGCATTGAAATTGACAACACGCAGATCCTGGCGGCTGAAGTAGCCGATGGCAAAAGCAGGAGAATCATAAAAAAACATTTGTCCACCAAACTACTTGGTTTCACCCTGGCTATCCTGGCTGTTGCCGTCATCGCACTTGGTATTCTATCTTATAATATGGGCTCATCGGCGCTGCTGGAACAAGCTAATACCGATGCCCAAAAATACACCAACGAAGGTGCATCCCACGTGGGTGCCATCATTGCCGGAAATCTCGCCACCCTGGATGAGGTCACCTTGCGCAGCGGTGTCGCCAGCATGGACTGGAACACCCAGGTAGCTGCCATTGCTGGCGATGCTGAAAAACTGGGCTATCAGGATATTGCCGTCATGAACATGGATGGTCATGCTAAATACCTGGTAGGCGGCGGCGAGTTTGACTCAGCCGGGCAGTTTTGGTACACCGATGGTTTTAAAGGCGAAACCGCTATTTCCGATGTGGCCATCAGCAAAGTGACCCTGAAGCCGGTGGTCTTTGATGTCGCTCCAATTAAAAACAATGGACAGGTGGTCGGATTATTAGTCGGTCGACGAGATCCCACCTTTTTAAAAGACACCACTGATGCCATGGGAGATGGAGTCCGTCAATATGGGTTCGTCGTTAACGCCGAGGGTGGCTTTATGGCCCACCCCGATGATGAAGTCATCATGAATCAGACCAATGTATTTGACGAAATCGAAAGCAATGGTACTTGGAAAGATTTTGGCATGGCCTTTAAAGAAATGGGTGCTGGACAAACTGGCATGCTCACCTATAGCTTAAATGGTGCAACTAAAATTGGTGCAACTGCTCCTATTCCGGGAACCAACTGGACCCTGATCATTGCCCAGTATGAAAGTGATGTGTTGGCACCAATGATTCATTTAAGAAACATCACATTGTTGATCTCCCTGATTGTGCTCTTACTTGGTGGCGCAGCGGCTTATATTCTAGCCAAACGGATCGCCAAACCGATTGTGGAATTAACCGCATTAGCCGATCAGATGGCACTGGGTAATGTGGATCTGACCATTTCCTCCTCCAGTGAAGACGAAATTGGTGCCCTGATGGATTCCTTTGAAACCATCATTGAAAACCGCAAAGACCAGGCTGATGCCGCCCGCCGTTTATCCGAAGGTGATTTTGCGGTCGCGATCATCCCCCAATCGGACAAGGATGTACTGGCATACTCGCTAATTAATGTGGTTTCCGAAATGAATAAGGTCAACGAGGGAATCAAAAAAATTGGCACTGCTACTCAGGAAGGGCAACTGAACTACCGGGGCAATACCACCGAGTATGTTGGTGCCTTCAAAGACATGATTGTCAGTTTGAACAACATGGTCAATACCTTTGTGAAACCACTTAAAGTTGCCAGTAAAGCTATTGAGCGGATTGGCAATGGCGTCATTCCTCCAAAAATAACGACCGACTATAAAGGGGATTTCAACGATCTTAAAAACAGCATTAATGCTTGTATCGACGGGTTGGGCGCCCTTACCGAAGGCAGTCATGTGCTCGGTTTGATGTCAGTAAATGATCTGAATCAGAAGATTGAAGGTACTTATGCAGGTATTTACTTAGAAATTTCTGAATCCATTAACGAAGTTCATGCTCAGCTGACTCATATTGTGGAAATTGCCACCAACATCGCTGTCGGAGATCTTTGTGATCTGGAAGACCTGAAAGAAATCGGACAGCGCAGCGACAATGACACACTGATACCAAGCTTTATCTCTATGATCGATAGTATTACACTGTTGGTGGCCGAAACCCAAGCTATGACGCGGATTGCCGTTGAAGGCGATCTGACCAATCGGGGCGATCTGACCAAATTCCAAGGCGAATATGCCAAGGTGGTGGAAGGCTTCAATCAAACTCTGGATGTAGTCATTGAGCCCATCAATGCGGCATCGGCAACTCTGAAAGAATTGGCTCAAGGGAACCTGAACACGACCATGACCGGCGACTTTAAAGGCCAGCATGGCCAGATCAAAGAAGATATGAACCAGACCATTGCCTTCCTGAAAAATTACGTCTCAGAAATTACCGAAACGCTGGAAGAAATTGGTCGCGGTAACCTGAATCAGGAAATCACCCGCTTCTATTTAGGCGATTTCGAAGCGATTAAAACAGCCCTCAATCATATTACATCCA
>JAKLQL010000190.1 GCA_022013395.1 Acetobacterium sp. | reverse complement strand
TGCGCAAAGGCAATCATTCAAGCGGGCATCAAAAAAGTAGTCTATCTGGAAGATAAATATCCTGATACCGACGCCACCAAAGCTTCCAAGCGACTTTTTAAAATGGCTGAAATCTCACTAAGAGAATTCCCCAATCCATCTTTTTACAGCGAATTATCACTTTATTGAGCGCCCATGAATTTTAGCGATTGGATTTTGATACGTAATAATACATAATTCGAAACAGAATCATGATCCAAAACATCGTTTTTTTACCAGCTTCATCATTATTTCTGTTTATTTTAGCAATGATGAGGTATATAAATAGACATACAGGGTTTTTATCCTCACCAAAACTGCATTCATCATTCCCCATGCAGTATAAGGCCCAGTTAAAAGCTTCCAATTATGGTTGCCAAAACACACCATTCAGGAAAGGAGTTTTCACATGAAAGACGATCAATTTACCGAAATTTATACAGATCTTGACCCCAAAAAGACCCAATCAATTGAAAGTATCACGCAAGCACTTGCAAATGGCACGATGTTAATTGATATCCGAGTTGATAATAATCCTTTATATTATCATCCCTATTTAAGTAACCTGCAACAAGAATTGAATCTCGAAAAGGAATCGAATTTAGTCGAGCAGTACATTTTAGATCGGGCCGTTTTGGCTTATGCCAAACGCTTGACGCTTGGCATGTCGACCGGCGCATTTTTGGAAAATGCCATAAACGGCAACGTGAAAGACTTTAAAAAGGACATCAGCAGATATGCGGTTGATTCTAAATTTAACGAGAAAAACGAAATCATCGAATTTAAAATCAGACTTCAGGATATCTCAACGATTAATTTAATGAAAGTTCTATAATATTGTTGATGGTAAAAAATCACAATTCCGTCCATATAAAACCAACCAGTCCAAATTAGACTGGTTGGTTTTTACATTAAAGCCATGAAAATTTGAACCGCTTAATCCGATAAATAAAGTGTTTATTGATTAATGATGTCTAACATTTTCTGGAGTCTTTTATTAAGCTTAGCGATCGGCAGTCCGACAATATTATTGTAATCTCCTCTGATCCACTTTACCCAAAGCCCAGCCTCTTCCTGGATACCGTACGCGCCAGCCTTGTCATTGGCCTTCCCTGAAGCTGCATACGCTGATACTTCTCGTTTCATCTGTTGGTTCCATTTATAGAATTTTATTTGCGATACCGATACGAACC
This sequence comes from Acetobacterium sp., assembly GCA_022013395.1. GTDB lineage: Bacteria > Bacillota > Clostridia > Eubacteriales > Eubacteriaceae > Acetobacterium. Next base: position 12,016 of record JAKLQL010000190.1, on the reverse strand, counting down.
GATCTTCAACACCTCCAAATCTTATGCTAACCCCAGTTAAGACATAGTGTGTGTTCCCGGAAAGTTGTTTGATCATATTATAGGCGTCAACTTCATCTACCGGTTTACCAAGTATTTTATCATTCAGAACGACACTGGTGTCTGCTCCGATCACCAGTGCTTTTTTATTTATTTTTTGAATGACTTCTGCTTTTCTGGATGCCAACTCTAAAACAAGCTTCTTTGATGTAACCAGAAAATCATCATCTCGATTTTGCAAAATCTCATTCTCAATTCTCTTTTCATCGATTTCTGCTGCCTGTATTTCAAAATTTTTTGTGACCAATTTAAGTAATTCCCGTCTTCTGGGAGACTGACTGGCTAGAATAATTTTGGGATTCAATCGTTTCCTCCTTTGTATTCAAACTGTCCAATAATTTCAAGAATTATCTTCTTAAGTTTTTTTTTCCGCTTTACAAAATAATTCTAAACCTTTTGGGACAAACTGGCAATCGATTCGATTAAAAGTTTTCAGCAAAGATACCATTATTAATGTGACCGGTGGCAATGCCGGTGGGATCGAAGTGGCTGGCGGCGAGAGAATGAATTCTAATTATTAAAAATAACCTGCTTGACAGTTTTATCTAACATGTTGTAAAATAATCGCAATATCAATTGCTGGTTTATACCTTATTTCTTGCGGGGTGTAGCCAGACGGCAGCCACCCTTCCCCCAGTTGAAATGGCCAAAATCGGAACAATGATCGGGACAGTCAGTGAGATCATTGCTCCGAGTAAGTACCCCGATGCCCAAATCAGCCGTTTCAATAATTATGTGGATGAGTCGGCGGCACTGATGGCGGGAAAAATTGACTATGCCATTATGGATTACGCATCGGCAAAAAACTACACCAAAAATAATGATAAGGTGGTTATTTTACCGGACCCTCTTACGGATGAGGTGACGGCGATGGCTCTGAACAAAGAGAATACCGAGTTGAATCAGAAAATCAATGCGGTTCTGAATCGCTTTTTAAGTGACGGCACCATGGACGAAATCATTGCCCGTTGGTTTCCGGAAACCGGCGGGGACTATCAGATCGTTAATGTTCCCCAAAATGACAGTGGGCCAGTACTGAATGTTGCGGTGACATCGCTGACCGAGCCCCGTTGTTTTGTTAAAGACGGTGAACTCACCGGCATGAACGTGGAACTGATGGACCGAATCGCCGCTGAGCTGGGAATGCGAACCGAATATCAGGATATGGATTTTTCCGCGATGATTGACAGCCTGCAGTCCGGGAAGAGTGATGCCATCGCAGCCATGTATAATACCCCCGAACGCGCTCAGCGGGTGGATTTTACGAAAGGTTATTTTCCCAATCCCCAGGTGTTTGTGGTCAAAAAAGACCGCGTAGAGGAGGCCGACAATGCCAACTAAGAAGCGAATTTTGGCCCTGTTATTAGGTATTAGCGTGATGCTAATGATTTGCGGCTGTTCGGCCGCAGATGAAGCGAAAATCAGCAGTACCAGTGACTTGAATCAGGCCGGCTATATCATCGGCGTCCCTGAAGGAACACCCCCGGAAGAAGTGGCGAAAGAGTACATGCCCAATGCCGAAATCTCTTATTTTACCCAGTTTATCGATGGGGTGGCGGCGCTTAAAAGCGGTAAGGCCACCGCCGTCATTTATGACAGCTCCGGAGTTGACCGCATTCTGCTCAGCAATCCCGATCTGGTCAAGCTGCCCGAGGAACTGGGTAATATTGAAATCGCCACGGTGGTGGGATTGAATAATACGGCGCTCAATGATCAGGTTAATGCGTTTATCAAACAGATTCATGAAGATGGCACTGCCGATCAAATGGTTACCCGCTGGATTGATAATATCGGCGGGGTGATGCCGGATATTCCCAAACCACAGAACCCGGAAAAGAAGCTGACGATCATTACCAATGGCATGACGGAACCGATGAATTACTACGAAAACGGTGAGCTCACTGGCTACGACATCGAGTTTATCAAGCGTTTTGCCAATTATGCTAATATTGATTATGAAATTATTACCATGGATTATGCGGCCATGATCCCGGCGCTCCAAAGCGGCAAAGGCGATATTATCATCTCCGACTTCTTTAAAACTGATGAACGGGGACAGGAAGTCCTTTATAGTGACGCCTATGTGGTACTGCATAACAGTGTGCTGGTGCGAAAAACGATGTATGCGGGAAATACCGAAGCTGCCACCATCAAGACCAATGATGATCTCAACGGGAAACGGGTGGGCTTCATTACCGGGATGGTTCATATTGAAGGATTCCGACCCAACTACCAGGCTGAAGAGTATGAATTCAAAGATTTTTCATCGATGATGGAAGCATTAAAATCAGGTCGGGTTGATGCGATGCTGACCAGCCAGTCCAAGGTTCAGGAAATTCTCAATAATAACCCGGATCTGGCGGCGCTACCGCCTTACTATGAGTTTTTTTCATCCGTCGGTGTCAGCAAGGCGAATACCGCACTGGGCGATAAGCTTGATCCGGTCATTAAACGAATGGTTGATGATGGATCGTTTACGGCCCTGGAAGCCAAATGGTTTGGCGCAGATGAAGCGGCAAAGGTGCTTACCCCGGTTAATTTGAGTGGCGGCAACGGAACCCTTGCTGTCGGGGTACTGGGCGATGATTATCCTTTTTCTTATTATAAAGACAATGAACTGGTCGGACTGGAAGTCGATCTGGCCCGAATTCTAGCCTCGGAATTGGGGATGGATTTGAAAGTAGACGTCATGGATTTTTCAGCGGTTATTCCGGCCGTGGCATCCGGGAAGATTGATTTGGCTTTCTCCCTGGCCTATACACCGGAACGGGCCGAGTCGATTCGATTTCTGACACCGATGACCTCGGATAGCTCCGCGGCAATTATCAAAAATCAGGCCTATTCGCAAAATACGGTCAGTAGCGTCAATGCGATAACTGCTTTTTTCGGATCGATTCAAGAGAGCTACAACAAGACCTTTATTGTTGAGGATCGCTATAAGCTGGTGTTAGAAGGGCTGTGGACAACCATTGTCATTTCAATGTTGTCGCTGTTATTCGGCAGTATCCTGGGGGCCGTGATCTGTGCTATGCGGAAGTCCCGATCAAAGCTGTTGTCTGGGATTGCCATTGTTTATATCCGGTTGATTCAGGGGGTGCCGATTGTTTTAACCCTGATGATCCTGTACTATATTTTATTTGCCTCAGTGGATATTGACCCGATCCTGATTGCCGTGGTGGGCTTTTCGATTAACTTTGCCGCCTATTCGGCAGAGATCTTCAGAACCGCCATTGATGCCACCGACAAAGGCCAGTTGGAAGCGGCTTATGCCCTGGGATTCACCAAGGTGTCCAGCTTTTTTAAGGTCACATTGCCCCAGGCCTTGCGACACATCTTGCCGATTTTTAAGGGCGAATTTATCAGCATGGTAAAAATGACCTCGGTGGTGGGTTATATTGCGATTCAGGATTTGACCAAGATGACAGATATCATTCGAAGCCGAACCTTTGATGCCTTTTTCCCGCTGTTTGTGACCGCTTTTATCTATTTTGTGATCACCTACCTGTTTATTATCGTACTGGGCAAAATTGAAGTACGGGTCGATCCCAAACGTCGCAAACGGGTGGTCAAAGGGATTTTGGATCTGGAAGTGAGAGATGCGGAGGTGGTGAAATGATAACAATCAATGGTTTATCCAAAAGCTTCGGCGAGTTAAGCGTGCTGGAAAATATCAGTACCGAGATAAAAGAGGGCGAAGTGATTTCGATCATCGGGCCATCAGGTTGCGGAAAGTCAACCTTTCTGCGCTGCATTAACCTATTGGAAACACCGACTAACGGCGAGATTGTCATTGATGGCCAGAACATTCTGGCTAAAAATGCCGACGTCTCTGGACTGCGCCAGAAAATGGGGATGGTGTTTCAATCCTTCAATCTGTTTTCCCATCTGATGATTATTGAAAACCTGATGCTGGGACCGGTTAATTTGTTGAAAATCCCCAAACAGCAAGCCTATGATGAAGGGCTGCAATATCTGGAGATGGTCGGGCTCCGATCAAAAGCCCTGGCCTTTCCCGACGAGTTGTCCGGTGGACAAAAGCAGCGGGCAGCGATCGCCAGAACCCTGGCGATGAAACCGGAAATCGTCTTGTTTGACGAACCCACCTCCGCCCTCGATCCCACCATGGTCAGCGAGGTGCTGGGAGTTATCCGCAAACTGGCATCAACGGGGATGACAATGATGATTGTGACCCATGAGATGAAGTTTGCCAGGGATGTCTCCAGTCGGGTGTTCTATATGGATGAAAAGGGAATCTATGAAGATGGATCGCCGGCTGAAATTTTTGATCATCCTCAAAATGCCAAGACCCGAGCGTTCATCCGAAAAATTTCCGCATTTGAATATACCGCCGATGGCAGTGGTTTTGACCTCTATGAGCTCAATGCCAAAATTGAGGAGTTCCTCAAAAAGCAGATGTTTACCGATCGGCAGATTATGAATGTCCAATTGGTCTGCGAGGAAATTGTTTTGGCCATCCTGCTCCGGGCATTTCCCAAAGCCAGTGTATCCTTACTGGTTGAGTATTCCGATTTAAGCGGTGAGATTACCCTCCAAGTAAACTTTGCCGGTGAAGCCTATGAGCTGGAAAAAGCCGAAGAAAATGAAATATCACTGGCCATCATTAATACCTATGCAAAATCGTTGGCCATTACAAATGAAAACGGCAGAAACACGGTAAAAATAATCATTTAACCAGTTATATATAAAATTAAAGGGCTATTACAAAAGAATGTAATAGCCCTTTAATTTTAACAAGTTTCAGAAATATGATAATTATAATGGCATGATTGTTTTGTCGAACTCTTGATTGATGATCTGTCCTACAGCATTGTAAATAGCTGAAAGACCACAGAAAATTCCAACATATCCGGCAATGATATGTACAGATGCTGACTCTGTAAAGTTGGCCATCGCAAGAAGAAAGAACAAGGCGGTTAGGGAACCAAATACTATTTGGGTAGCCCGGTTATGCTTCAGTGTTCCAATGAACATAAATCCACTGAATATACACCATAAGCCCAAGTAAAATCCCATGCTCATAGGATCGGCTTTTGCTATTCCGGTAAATGGGTTAATCCAGATGATGATCAATGACCACCAGAAGAATCCATAAGCGGTGAATGCAGTTGCTCCAAAGGTATTGTTTTTCTTGAATTCCATGACGCCTGCAATGATTTGAGCTGCGCCACCGAGAGCAAATCCCATCGAAATAATAACGATTGACAGCGGGATAAAGCCAGCGTTGCACAAATTCAGCAATACGGTGGTCATACCAAACCCTAAAAGACCAAGGGGTGCCGGATTGGCAATGTTTGATTGATTTGACATTTTTATTCACGTCCTTTCTTATTTTTTATTTGAGTGAAACCACTCGACATAGGTTATCATCTTTTAGCTATAAATTCAATAATTATTAAAAAAAATTGCTATAATATTTATAAAATTTGCATTGCAATAGGATTATTTTGGATAACAGTTGCCACAAGGTCTCTATTTTGTACTTATATGTTAAAATTATAGTTGTGAAAAATAAAAGACATTATCGAAAATATATTATTGTAACGCTAAATGGAGTGAGGATTCCTTTGGATATAAAAATTCTGCAAGAAGCTTTGTTTCTGAACCAGAACAGCGGGGTATCATTAAAGAAATGAGTGAAACAGAAAAAAAATAATGATTGAAGCTAGTGTGGATAGCTTGTAATAAAATATTGAAAGTGAAAAGCCGGGTCAAAATCAATATTTAATTCAACAGACGAATATCGTTATACTCATGAACAAATAAATAGACAGTCAAGTACTAAGGCACTATTAAAATTACCCAATCGATTGATTCTTAGGGGGATAAAAAAATGGCTTACGTGTTTTCTTCCAAGGCTTTAGAAGCTAATCTTAATGAGACTCGGGAAACCAATATCGAGATCCCGGAAATTCAACAATGGTTTGGAGAATTATCAAAAGACTACTGGGGGATTCATAAACGCACCCAGGAATTTCTGATGGAACTCAATCACAAGTATCGGAACAACCGCTACGTCATCGAATCACTGCAGACTATTTGTCTTGGCGATATCTGGCTGTACCATTCACTCAAAGACTCGGAAAAGGCTTTCACCGTGCTGGTGGAGATCATTCAATCGGTTTTGCAGACAAAACTGAAAGACAGTCAGCGCGCGCTGCTCAGTCAGGTTCTGATCCGGTTTATGGATCGGTTGGCAAATTTTGAAAACGTTCCTAAAACAATTATTTTTCAGTGTATCGAGGTTCTCAAAGAGGATATGGCTCAGCATGAGCTTCTCTATGTAAAAAATTCAGGCGTATTTAAAATATATTTAAATAAGGTAGTGGAATATCCCGAATTTGCCACAACGCTGGAAGAAATCACTGCTGATCTACTCGATCACTGCATTGATTATTGGGATCGTACTTCACAGGCTGATACGTGGTTTGCTTCCCGGCAAAAACTATTTCCCCAGCTGAAACAAGCAGACATTCAAGAAATCGGCCATGCTTTTTTTGAGAATCTCAGAGATCAGCGAAAACAGGCTACGGAGTGGAGTAGGCTTCAGCAGCAACTGTTTTTTAATGACATTGCCAATTATTTCCGCAGTTTTTCAGAAAAATTTCCGACCCATCTGGAGACCATCTACTATTTGTATTATCTGCTTCATTTGCCGGGAATGGAAACGTTGAACGATCACCTGATCTATGACATCAACCGGAATCTGCGCAATATTTTTGATGAACTCGATTCTGAAGATATCACGGATTTTCTCAACACCATTATGGCCGAGTTTCAGGATCTCAATCCCGAGCATGGTGGCACCGTGCTGGATTGTCTTCTCACCCTGGGTAAAGAGATCATTGCCAAAGGCGATCTGGCTAATATTGATTATTTCATCAAAGCGCTGATTAATCTGGGTTTTAACTATCCGGGAAAATTGAGTCTCAACACCGACTGGCAGATTCTCATTGATTCCAATCATGTTAAAAATATTCGGGTGTGGCTGGAACTGATTGAAGCAGACCCCAAAGCCATGCGGGAACTGCTGGCGGCGCTGATTGTGAACCTCAAACTAGGGGGAATCTTTATTTCCGACACGGATCTTTTCCAGCGGGACATTACCAAGTTGCTCAATGGCGAAATCACCCCGGTGTATCGGGAAATCAAGCAATTGGCTCGGATCTTTCCGGTTTATTTTAGGGAAATCGGAGCCGAGGGCGAACTGCGGGATGTGACCACCATCATTGACGAGGCATCCCGGCGAAAAGACCGGCTGATCCATTTTATGCGAAAGCAGATTCACATTGAAAGTAACAACACCCACATTGATCTGGCCAGAAAGATTATCAACTACTGGTATGACGGAGACAAGGAACCGCTAAAGGATGTCATTCCCCATGAAATTTTTGCAGATTTGAACACAGCGAGTGAATGGTTTATCAGACCTCATCAAACCATCAAAATTCTTTGTGATGAACTTGAATCCAATCCCGAAGAATTGATGACCCTGGATATTGAAGTCATTAGAGATGTCTTGTTGCGACTTCAAACTGATTCCAATCTGGATGCCAAACGAGTGGTGGCAATTTTTAGAGTTTATTTTCTGTTGCTGGAAAAGTATTCCTTTGAATTCGAGGATGTACTGGCGATGCTCAGCGGTTATAGTTTTCATATTACCGGTAACTTAACCGAGCTCAAGAAAAGCCTGAAAGATAACCAGAAAGAAGCATCGATTCGACAAATTTATGAGCTAATGAACCATCTCAAGGAAATTATCTTAGATCCAAACCAGAGTGAAGCCACCGAAAACATTTATTACAAACGGCACATTGCCGCCGATATTCCGTCCATGTACGGGCAGTATGTGGAAGCAAAGTTTGATGCACTAGGCCTGATGTATCGGCTGGAAAGAACTGCCACTAAGCTAATGACTCAGGTCACCCAGCCCTTTAATTCCGAATATATTACCGCCAAAACCTTCAGACAGATTTACCATGTGCTGGTTTTGTTTAAGGATGGTTTGGAACTTGATGGTATCTATAATCAGGGCTTTAATTCCCATGTGGATATGCTTAAGTTCGGGCTGGCCTCACCCAGCTTTTCGATTCACCAATACATTAATATTTTCCAGTTTATGGCCAATGATATTAAGCAGATTATCAGTGAATACTTTTTTGATCTTTTTGAGCGCCCGATGAAGGCCATTATTCCTCAGGTTCTGGTCGCAAAAGAAGTCAGGATGGAAGGGGATAGCCGAAAATTTTACCATATCGAATCGGAAAAATTTTTGCGGGACAATCTTGCGACGGCCTTTCTGGTTCAGGATCTGGACAACTTTATCACCGATACCATCAGTGGGCTGAGAAGTATGATGAAGAATTATTCCAGTGCCTTTATTGAAAGCATGATGACTTATGATCCAGATATTACCTTCAGTTTACTAACTGAAAGCACCCCGGAAATTGATAACCCGGTATTTTTGGGAGCCAAAGCCTATTTCTTAAAAAAATTGCTTGCCTACGGTTTTCACGTTCCCCCGGGCTTTGTCATTACCACCGAAGTTTTTCGTCACAAGGAAACTATCGAAGGCCATCCGGACATGATGCACGATGTGGATCTGCTGATTGCGAGCCATATTGCCATTGTTGAAAGACTGACCGGCCAAGCTTTTGGGAAAGCTGACAACCCGCTGTTTTTCTCGATTCGGTCCGGCTCATCCATTTCGCTCCCCGGGGCCATGAAAACATTTTTGAATGTCGGGATCAACGACGAAATTGCGGAAGCCTATAGCCAGCAAGATGGTTTTGGTTGGACCGCATGGGATTGCTACCGGCGTTTTCTCCAGAGTTGGGGAATGGCCTATGGAATTGACCGGGATATTTTTGATCAGGTAATGCAGGAATATAAGGAACAATGGGGCGTGGATTTAAAAATCCATTTTACCCCGGACCAGATGAAACAAATTGCCTACAGTTATAAAATGGTATTGACTGACTTTTGTATCGAAATTGAAAGTGATCCATTTCAGCAGTTAAAACAGGCCATTCGCTCGGTTTTGGACTCATGGTTCTCTGAAAGTGCGGTTTATTATCGGGATCATTTACAGATTGCCGATGATTGGGGAACTGCCGTGGTGGTTCAAAAGATGGTACTGGGCAACCGGTCCGTCCGATCAGGCACTGGCGTGGTCTTTACCAGCAGTCCCTTTAATGGTTGTTCGGGAATTAATTTATACGGCGATTTTGCCCTCTGCAGTCAGGGTGAGGATGTGGTTTCGGGTTTGGTTAATACCCTGCCGATTAGCGAAACCCAAAGGAATCGGGATTATCAGGACAGCAGTTTATCGCTGGAATCGGGCTTTCCGAAAATTTATGCTGCTCTCGTCAACTATGCGAGACGGCTCATTGAGGAATATGGATTTGTTCACCAGGAAATTGAATTTACCTTTGAGTCTGAGAACGCCGAAGATTTATATATTCTCCAGACCAGAAACCAGAATCTGAAAAAACAGACTTCCTTTTCGACTTTTCTGCCAACTCCCAGCGAGATGGAACTGGTGGGACATGGCATTGGCATGAGCAGCGAAGTGCTGTCAGGTCTGCTGGCCTTTGATATGGCCGACATGGAAGCCTTAAAAAAAGCTTGTCCAGATGCGAAAATCATCCTTGTTCGACCGGACACAGTACCGGATGATATTCCGTTAATTTTTGTTTGTGATGGGCTAATTACCGCCAAGGGCGGGGTCACCTCCCATGCCGCTGTGGCAGCCGCCAGCGTGGGTAAGGTGTGTATTGTAAAATGCAAGGGTCTGGAAGTCAACGACTTCAGGAAGGAATGCACCATTAACGGTTATTTTTTCAAATCCGGGGATCCCATTTCCATTGACGGTGGGTTGGGGAATATTTATAAAGGGAATTATGAGATTGGGACAATATAAAGTTTAGAATGGATAAATTCAAAATAGATTACGATATAACGAAAACTAACATAGATAAACGAGATGGTTTTCGTTATATCGAAAATTAATGTTGAGAACTGGTTGTTTAGTTCTGTTTGTTGGTGAAAGCTTCTAAGATAGATTATTTATCAATTAATATCGATCCAATGTACTGAAGTAGATAAAACTCGACGGAGCGTTGATTGAATAGTCAGTGACAATTGGTTAAGATAGATTCATGGAGGTAAGAAAATGGATTGCATTAAGGTGGGAACACTGCTGCGGGCGCTACGAAAAGAAAAAGAACTGACCCAAAAACAGGTTGCCGATCGGATGCACATCAGTGATAAAACGATCTCCAAATGGGAGCGGGGTTTGGGTTGTCCAGATGTATCCCTGCTGGGTGAGCTTTCGGAACTATTTAAAGTGAATATTGAAAAAATACTATTAGGAGATCTGGAATTAAATGACATGGAAACGGGAAATCTGAAGAAGCTGAAATTTTATGTCTGTCCAAACTGCGGAAACGTGATCAGCACGACTGGCGATGCGGAACTTTCCTGTTGTGGACGCAAACTGGCAGCGTTGGTGGCCAAACCGGCTGACGAAAAACATGCGGTCACGGTAGAAGACGCCGATGGGGAGTACTTCATCAGCTTTGATCATGACATGAGCAAAACCCACTTTCTTTCTTTTGTGGCCTACGTAACAAGCGATAGAAGCTTGTTTATCAAACTGTATCCCGAACAAAATGCGTCGGTACATCTGCCCAAAATAGTTGGCGGAAACCTGATGAAAAAGAGTAGCAGTCGCCTCTATTATTATTGTAGCCAGCATGGATTATGGGTAGTGTAAGTGGAGATGAAATGGAGAAATGTAATATTAATCAATGTCTTGATGATTTTGGGAGAATCACACAATTATCTGAGAATAGCAAGAAGCGTCGGGCGTTACTGGCGTATCTGGCCGAAAAGTTCGAGCCGGATTGCAATTATACCGAACGTGAGGTCAATGAAATCTGTAGTAAATGGCATACCTTCGAAGATTATTTTTTATTGCGACGGGAACTGGTTGATTATGGCTTATTGTGCCGTGAGCAAGATGGTTCTCTTTATTGGAAAACAAAAACGGACATAAGGTTAGCTGAGACAAGGAGTTGAAAATGAACACACAATTTCATCCCATCGACTTTGAAACCTGGGATCGAAGACAATACTTTTATTATTTTACCGAAATGCTGCCCACCGGGTTTAACCTGTGTGTGGAGGTGGATATTACTGAAACCTATCAACAGATTAAAGAATCAGGAAAGAAGTTTTTTCCGGCTTATCTCTTTCTGGCAGCGAAACTAATATCTGAGCAACCGGAATTTCGAATCGCAAAAACAGCTGATAAGTTGGGGTATTATCAGGTCTTACATCCCTCCTACGCCTGTTTTCACGAGGATGACAAAACCATGTCGAACATGTGGACAGAATATAGCCCAAATTTTGAGACTTTTTATCAGAATTACATGGAAGATCAGAAACACTATTCGGGGAATCATGGGATTTTGGCAAAACCGGAGCTGCCGCCTCCCAATAGCTTTATGGTTGGGATGTTGCCATGGACCCAGTTTACCAGCTATTCACCGATACCTTATGGCAAGGGTGATTATTATTTTCCTGTTATGCAAGCGGGCAGGTTTTTTGAAAAAAACGGCCGAAAAATGATGCCTTTTTCGATCACCGTTCACCACGCCGTTGCTGATGGCTATCATGTGGGTTTATTTCTGGAAAAATTCCAGCAGAATATGAACCAACCCGACCAATGGATCAGGTTATGACGAAAGTTATAGCCTGTTTTTTATTTATGAAATATATCAGAGCTTTCAGCAGATAATGTGAGATCACCTAAAAATCAAAGGAGTAAAAAAAGAGTGATTTTCGTCAAAGTTACGACTACCTTTTAAGAAGCTGTATGCTTTGTAAAAGGAGGTAATCCATTGGGTACACAAGT
>JAKLQL010000018.1 GCA_022013395.1 Acetobacterium sp. | reverse complement strand
CGATCGTAGACGGCGCCCCAATCGGACATGACAATTCCTTCAAATCCCCATTCTTCCCGGAGCAGTTTGGTGAGAAAATAATTACTTTGGGATACAAATTTACCGTTAATGCTATTATAAGAACACATCACTGCCATCGGTTTGCCTTCTTTGATAGCAATTTCAAATGGTTTTAGATAGATTTCCCGAAGAGCACGGACATCAATTTTTTCGTCTACCGTCATTCGGCGGGTTTCCTGATTATTGGCGAGATAATGTTTCACGGTTGTTCCCACGCCATGGCTTTTTGCACCTAAAATAAAGTTTTTTCCCAGTCGCCCTGATAATAGCGGATCTTCTGAAAAATATTCAAAATTTCGTCCGCACAGAGGCGAGCGTTTAATATTGATTCCCGGCCCTAGAATCAGATCAACACCCAGAGCCCTAGCTTCTATCGCAATGGTTTTACCGACAAATTCCAACAGTCCTTCATCCCATGAACAAGCAGAAAGCACCGCCGGCGGAAAACAGGTGGCGGGCTTTCCCTGAGGAATTCCCAAGGACCCATCTTGATCAATCACCCGCATCCCATGAGGACCGTCGGCCATGATCACTGGTTCAATGCCGTATTTGAGGTAACCCATGGTCTCCCAATCCGTTCGACCTGAACAAAGGGAGACCATTTCTTCTAAACTCATGTTTCTTCTTATTTTTTTAATTAATCCGTCATCCATGATTCGATCATCTCCTTAGTGGATCAACCAAACTAAAGTAATAACACTTAAATTTGCGCGCGGTTTGTGGCTTATGCTATTTTATGCCGATTAAATTTGTTTCTTGCTCATCGCTAACGATTTTTTAGCACAGGCATCGACCGCTGAAATTACTGCATCCCGAAAACCCTTTGCTTCGAGGACCCGAACGCCTTCAATGGTCGTTCCGCCGGGGGTACAGATCTGATCTTTCAGTACTCCCGGATGTTCGCCAGATTCCAGAACAAGTTTAGCGGCACCATAAACTGCCTGGGCTGACAACCGATAGGCCTGATCTCTGGGAAACCCATGAAGTACGCCTGCATCTGCCATAGCCTCAATCAGTAACATGGTGTAAGCCGGAGCCGAGCTGGCAATCCCGGGCACCACATCCATCAGTTTTTCGCTGATAATCTCAGCTTTTCCGAAGCTTTCAAAAATTGTAACGATATCATGGACATCTTCTGGCGTCATATGTTGATCTGGACACAACGTGGAATCGGACTCACCTACAAAGGCCGGGGTACTGGGTTGGGTTCTGATCACCTTGACTTCTTTTCCCAATTGCTCTTTAATGTCGGAAAAACTGACCCCGACAGCAATGGATACAATGATAACAGAGGGCTTGATACTGCCGGCGATTTCTTCCATTACCTTATAGTATAAGAATGGTTTAACTGCCAAAACCAGATAGTCTGCTTTTTCGGCTACTTGTGCGTTCGACTGCATAACAGTAACACCAAATTCTTCAGCAACATGCGTTCTTGCTGCTTCTGTCGGATCATAACACAAGATGTTTTCAGGTTTGAACAAGTCACTTTTAACTAAACCACCAATCATGGCCTTTGCCATATTACCACATCCAATAAAACCAATTATATTTTTCACACTAACTCCTTTAATTTCAAAGCTAAAACACTAAACTGTTTCAAACGTTTGTTTTAATTATATACCCTCTATTTTAGACTTTAATTCAACCCAGTGCAAACCTAAAATGGAAAAACCCACTAATTCTTAAATTAATGGGTTGATCACATAAATTTTTGTTTGTTTTTATAAATCCGCTTCTGCGATTTCTTTGGTACCGTTACGAATCTTTGAGATCGTAAAGATGATTAATGCCACCCAGATGAATCCGAAACCAATCAGATCGACTGTTGAGAAGACTTCGCCATATAGAAATACCCCAAGGAACAGCATGATCGTGGGTGTAATGTATTGAAAAAAGCCCAGCAGGGAAAAGGATATTTCCTGAACCCCTTTGGCATAAAGCAGTAACGGGATGGCGGTGACCACCCCGGCTAAAATAGCCAATGTTGTGACCATTGGATTACCCAGAGCAATGACACCCTGACCCTGGCCTTCAATGTAAAGAATCGCACCAAAAGCAAATGGAGCTACCACTGCCGTTTCTAAAATCAATGAGACGATCGGACTGGCATTCAGTTTCTTTTTGAAAACACCATACAAGGCAAAAGTGAGTGCCAAAACTATAGCAACCACTGGAAATTTGCCGATTTTCAGAGTTATGAAAACAACCCCAACCAGTGCCAGCAATACCGACAGACTTTCCCATTTGTTAAAACGCTCGCCAAAGAACAGCGCACTAAACAAAACCACCACCAGTGGGTTGATATAATATCCCAGACTGGCATCAATAATAAAATTGGCATTGACTGCCCAGATATAGGTGTACCAGTTGAGGGATACCATAATCCCGCTGAGAATACAATAAATAAATCTTTTTTTGTCGACTAGGATGGTCTTTATTTCCGGCCATTTCTTAATGATGGTGACAAAAATCACGCAAAAGATAAAGGACCAGAAAATACGCGAAGCTAGGATGTAAAGCGGTGACACTTCTTTAAGTGCCTTCCAGTAGATCGGGAGGATTCCCCATAAAACATATGCCATCATGGCGCTGATAATACTCTTCTGCATGGTAGCCCTCCATATTAAATTTAGATAAAATTTGAATAAGGTCATTGATCTTGTCTATCTGTTTATAAACTAACAGACAAGCAATTTAGTTTTGTTTCAAATTTCTGTACACTTTTGCTCTAGTTAAATTTGGCAATATCGGTTCGGTATTGAGCACCTTCGAAGTGGATTTTGTCGATGTTGTCATAGACAGTTTTTCTGGCAGCTTCACGGTTTTCGCCCAAGGCGGTGACGCAGAGGACCCGGCCGCCATTGGTTTGCAACTCACCGTTAACCAGCTTGGTTCCAGCGTGGAAAACCACGCAGTCTTTCACAGCTTCAATGCCGGTGATGACCTTTCCTTTTTTATAAGAGCCGGGATAGCCGCCGGAGGCGATCACCACGCAAACCGCTTCTTTGTCACTCCATTTGATTTCACAATCAGCCAGTTTGCCATCGATAACAGCTTCCATGATATCCACCAGATCAGATTCCAGCCGCATCAGGACACTTTGGGCTTCAGGATCGCCAAAACGAACGTTGAATTCCAGAACCTTCGGCACGCCGTTGTTGATCATCAGTCCGATAAACAGAATCCCTTTAAAGTTCATGCCATCAGTAATAAAACCGCCTATAATCGGATCCAGAATTTCATCTTTGATGCGCTTGTTCAGGGCTTCATCAGCAAATAGTACATTAGGAGAATAGGTTCCCATACCGCCGGTGTTCAAGCCTTCATCATTGTCATAGGCCCGCTTGTAATCCTGGGCACTTTCCATCGGGACAATGGTTTTGCCATCGACAAAACAAAGCATTGAAGCTTCCTGGCCGGTTAAAAATTCTTCGATAACCACCTTGTCGCCAGCTTCTCCGAATTCCCGTTTTTTCATGATCATTTCCATGCCTTCCCGGGCATCAGCTTCGCTTTCCGGGATCAGCACACCTTTGCCAGCGGCCAGACCATCAGCTTTAATAACCATGGGATAGCCGTAGACGCCCAGATCTTTGATGATTTCATCGAAATCAGTATATTCTTTATAGGCAGCCGTGGGAATCTTGTGACGAAATAAAAATTCTTTGGTAAAGGCCTTGCTGCCCTCAAACTGGGCGCAATGTTTATTGGGACCAAAGACTTTTAACCCTGCGGCTTCAAAAGCATCCACCATCCCCATAACCAGGGGAACCTCAGGACCCACAACGGTCAGATCAATCTGATGTTCTTTTGCAAAGGCCAGACAGCCGGGAATATCTTCTACTGATAAGTCCACACATTCGGCCAATTCTGCCATACCACCGTTACCCGGGGCG
Source organism: Acetobacterium sp. (assembly GCA_022013395.1). Classification (GTDB taxonomy): domain Bacteria; phylum Bacillota; class Clostridia; order Eubacteriales; family Eubacteriaceae; genus Acetobacterium. The sequence continues at coordinate 5,267 of JAKLQL010000018.1, read as the reverse complement.
GCATATATTTTTTCAACCCGGGAGCTTTGGGCAAGCTTCCATGTCAACACATGTTCCCGGCCACCGGATCCAATCATTAATATTTTCATCTGTCTCTCCTTGTTTTGCATTCTAATTCAATTGTGAAAGTGCCGTGAGCTTCGCTACCGGTTTGCGCTAAACAATTTTTACACTGTCCGCCTACACGTCACAAAATTGTTTGCGGAAACCGGCTTATTGTTCGATTTTTTGAATTCAGTAATTGACTATTGGTTGTGTATATCCTGGCAAGACCAAGAAATAGGCGCCACAGACCGCCCTAAAAATGACCAACCTGTTTTGCTAAGAGAATTGTTCAAATTAAAGGTGGAAAATGACGATTTGACAGGAGCGTGTCTGTAACACGTGACTGAAAATCGTTATTTTACAACGTAGAATTTGGGCAATTATCGACGCAAAACTAGTGTTTGAAGTGACGCATGCCGGTAAATACCATCGCAATTCCCGCCTCATCACAAGCTTTAATTGAATCCTCATCACGTCCAGCCCCGCCGGGTTGAATGATAGCGGTAATACCAGCGGCAGCAGCCGCCTTAACGCTGTCGTCAAAGGGGAAGAAGGCGTCCGATGCCATCACGGATCCTTTGACAGCTTCGCCAGCTTGACGGATGGCATTTTCCAGGGCACCGACTCGATTTACCTGTCCTGGACCGTTGGCGATCAGACATTTATTTTTAGTCAAACTGATGGCATTTGATTTGGTGTTTTTAACCGCTTTCCAGGCAAACAGCAATTCATCCATTTCGGCTTCGCTGGGCTGACGTTTGGTGACAACTTTTAAATCATTGTACAGCTTGGTATCCCGTTCCTGAACCAGCAGACCACCCATAACTTTTTTGACTTCATAGCCAGGTTCGTTGTGCGTGATGTCAGCCAGCTCCAATAAACGCAGATTTGGTTTAGCTGCCAGAACAGCCAATGCTTCTGGTGTGAATTCTGGCGCGACGATCACTTCCAGGAAGGTTTCGACCATTTCTTTAGCCGCAGCTTCGTCAATCAGTCGGTTTGAAGCAATGATGCCACCGAAAATGGAAACCGGATCGCTATCATGGGCTTTTTTATAAGCCATCGCAATTTTTTCGTCACTGGCAATACCGCAGGGATTGGCATGCTTAACGGCGACGATTGTGGGTTCGTCCCCATATTCCTTTAAGATTTCCAATGCTCCATTGGTATCGTTAATATTATTATAGGAAAGTTCTTTTCCCTGGAGTTGTTTAGCTGAGGTAAGGGCTCCTTTAACCGGAACCACTTCGCCATAAAAGGCAGCTTTCTGGTGAGGGTTTTCGCCGTAGCGCAGATCCTGAACCTTTTCAAAGGTCATCGTGATGGTGTCTTGTAAAACTTCCCCTGCTACTCGTTTTCTTAAATAGTCAGCGATCATCGTGTCATAGTTGGAGGTCGTTTCAAACACTTTTAGAGCCAGGTTATAGCGGGTTTCGTAGTTTGTTTTTCCGTTTGCTTCCAACTCGGCCAGAACCACAGCATAGTCTTCCGGGTCCACAACGACGGTCACATCATTGAAGTTTTTGGCGGCGGATCGCAGCATCGTTGGTCCCCCGATATCGATGTTTTCGACAGCATCTTCGAAGGCGACGCCTTCTTTTAAAATGGTATTTTTAAATGGATAAAGGTTAATGACCAGTAAATCGATGGGGGTAATGTCAAGATCTGCCATCTGTTTCTGGTGATCCGGATTGTTGCGGATTCCCAGAATCCCACCATGAATTTTAGGATGCAGGGTTTTGACCCGTCCGTCCAGACATTCCGGAAAACCGGTGACTTCTGAAACCCCGGTAATCGTCAAACCCGCTTCTCTCAGAGCTTTGGCGGTTCCTCCGGTGGACAGGATTTCCCAGCCCATTTCTGCCAGTTTTGATGCAAATTCGACAATCCCACGTTTATCCGATACACTTAACAATGCTCTCATATTATTCCTCCAAATTTATAACTCTAACAAGTTCCCTGGGCCTATTCGATTTGATTAATTATTTGATCTATTACTTAATTTGACGCATTTCGATTTTTAACAAGTCGGCCTTCTACCGTCAATTGGTCAAGACAAAAAGCCTTCACCGCCTTTGGTAAAAGCTCGTGTTCAATTTTAAGGACTTTCTGCTGGATCGATTCCGGTGTATCATCATCATCAACCGCAACGGTTTCCTGAAGGATAACCGGACCGCCATCAGCCACTTCGTTGACAAAGTGAACCGTTGCCCCGGTGACCTTGACACCGTAATCGATAACGGCCTGATGGACATGCATGCCGTAAAATCCTTCACCGCAAAATGATGGAATTAAAGCTGGGTGAATGTTGATAATGGCATTGGGATATGCCTTCACAAATTCTGGGGTAATAATTTTCATATAGCCTGCCAGAACCACCAGCTCCACACCATAACCTCTGAGAATCTCGATGATCTTCTGATCAAAGGCTTCATTGGTGGGAAAACCTTTGGGATTGATGGCCACTGCCGGAATCCCTGCCGCTTCGCCCCGTTCCAAGCCAAAGGCGCTGTGATTGTTGGAAATCACTACCGCAATTTCTCCGTATTTGTTATGAATGGTATCAATCAGAGACTGAAAATTTGTTCCGCCGCCGGAAACCAGCACACCGATTTTTTTCATTGCTTTTACAGACATAAATCGATTTTTTCCTCTCCCTTAACAATGGAACCGAGAACAACCGGCTTTTCACCCTTGGCTGTTAAACCAGACACAAAGGCTTCAACCTGATCAGCTGGCAGAACCGCTACCAGACCAATCCCCATATTAAAGGTAGCATACATGCTTTCAGCGGGAATTTTGCCAGCTTCCTGGATAAATTTAAAAATCGGCAGGGTTTCGATGACACTGGCATCGACCTTAGCGCAAAGTCCGTCGGGAATCACCCGGGGAATATTTTCATAAAAACCGCCGCCGGTGATATGGCTCATGCCCTTAATTCCGCAAGGTTTGATCAGATCAGCCAACGCTTTGACATAAATTCGGGTCGGTGTCAGCAGTGCTTCACCAAGCGTCATCCCCAGATCATCCACATAGGTATTGACATCCATGGACAAATCCTTAAATAAAACCTTTCGTACCAGTGAAAAACCGTTACTATGAACCCCTGAGGATGGCAAACCAACCAGAACATCGCCTTCGGCAATATCTGCGCCGGTGACAATATCATCTTTTTCAACGATGCCTACTGCAAAACCAGCCAGGTCATACTCGTCTAAGCCATACATATCTGGCATTTCAGCAGTTTCTCCGCCGATTAAGGCCATATTTCCCTGGATACAGCCTTCAGCGATGCCTTTAACGATAGTGGCGATTTTTTCCGGATAGTTTTTACCACAGGCAATGTAGTCCAAAAAGAACATTGGTTGGGCGCCCTGACATAAAATGTCATTGACACACATCGCCACACAGTCCACGCCGATGGTATCATGGCGATCCATCATAAAGGCCAACCGCAGTTTGGTCCCGACTCCATCTGTTCCTGAAACTAAAACTGGTTTCTGATAACCTTCCGGTAGTTCAAACAAACCGCCGAACCCTCCCAGGTGAGAAAGAACCCGCTCATTGAAGGTTCGTTGAACATCGGCCTTCATCAATTTAACCGATTCGTAACCTGCTTCCACGTCTACTCCGGCCTGTCGATATGCATCTGTTTTTATCTGATTTTCTGACATGTTTCCTCCATCTATTTTTACACTTTTGATAATTTCGATCCTTATAAATAGTCGAACAATGATTGCTTTACGATCATCTGTTTTTACACTTCCAGTTATTTTAAGGTCTTTTGCAATTTAGTCGTTGGCATTTAAAATTGGCACTTCCATTGGGTATTCCCCATCAAAGCAAGCTCGACAGAAGGTTGTTTTCCCCCCGACTGATTCGGTTAATCCATCCAGTGAAATGTAGGCCAGCGAATCTGCCCCTAAAATTTCTCTGATTTCTTCGACAGTTTTCTTGGCGCCGATCAGGTACTTTCTTCGCGGCGTATCAATTCCGAAATGACAGGTATGAGCGACTGGTGGGCTGGTTACCCGGAAATGAACCTCGGTTGCGCCGGCCTGTTTTAAAATTTCAACCAATCGTTTGGAGGTGGTTCCCCGAACAATGGAATCGTCAATAATAATGACCCGTTTGCCTTTGATGGTTTCTTTTAATGGGTTGAGTTTAATTCGCACCCCTTCTTCTCGCAACTTCTGATTGGGCTGAATAAAGGTCCGGCCAATATATTTATTTTTAATCAAACCGACGCCATAAGGAATTCCTGATGCTTCGGCATAACCGATGGCGGCACCAATCCCTGAATCCGGTACCCCGATGACAACATCGGCTTCAACCGGTGACTCTTTGGCGAGAATTTCGCCGGCCTTATGACGGGCGGCATAAACGGAGGTTTCATCCATCACCGAATCTGGACGGGCAAAATAAATCAATTCAAAAATACAGGCTTTCTTTTTAACCCAATTATTCTGACCATAGCTGGTTAAGCCATTTTCGTCAATGACGACAATTTCGCCGGGCTCAACATCGCGAACCAATTCAGCTCCGATAGCATCCAGGGCACAACTTTCTGAAGCCAGAAAATAATCTTCATCCTTCTTGCCAATGCATAGCGGACGCAAACCATAAGGATCACGGACGCCCACCAGTTTATCACCAACGGTAATAACCAGGGCATAAGCGCCCTTGATAATTTCAACCATCCGCTGAATGGCTTCGATCATCCCATGTCGCAGACCTCTGGCTAGAATATTTACCATTACCTCGGTGTCGATGGTGGTTTGAAAAACAACCCCAGAATCTTCCAGCATGTTTCTTAGAGCACTGTCATTGATGAGATTCCCGTTATGAGCTAAAGCAATTTGACCAAAACTGTGATTGACCGTTAAAGGCTGAGCATTGGTGACACCGTCTTCTCCTGATGTTGAATAACGGACGTGGCCAATTCCGATGTTTCCTTTGAGCTGTTTTAACACATTGCCCTTGAAAGCATCAGAGACTAGGCCGGTCTCTTTGTGGGTTGAGATTTTTCCGTCTTTGTTTACCGATATGCCGGCGCTTTCCTGACCTCGGTGTTGAAGCGCATAAAGTCCATAATAGATATAGGAAGAACAGTTATTCTCTTTGGATTTGAGATAAGCCCCCATAATTCCACATTCATCGCGAAACTTGTCATTTATCATTGGTGTGTGCATCCTCCAGGTATTTTTAATTTTAATTTTCTT
>JAKLQL010000189.1 GCA_022013395.1 Acetobacterium sp. | reverse complement strand
TGCCCGAGCAGCTAATGCCGCCTTAAGAGCGATCGAAAAACAGGACCGAATTGATGGAAAGTCCATTACAAAAGGTCGAACGCGTGTGGTTATTGGCACTGTTTATGGCGATATCCACAATATTGGAAAAACAATGCTCAGTTTATTACTAGAAGCGAATAATTATGAGGTTATTGACTTGGGTGTAGATGTGACGGGTGAGAAATTTGTCAAATCAATCACAAAGTATAAGCCTGACTTTGTGATGCTCAGTGCTTTATTGATGACGACAATGAGTGAAATGCGAACTGTCATCGATTTGATTCGAGGACAGCATTCGATCGATTTTCCCCAAACAAAAATAATGGTGGGGGGGGGGCCGGTTACTGCCGAATTCGCGAAAGAAATTGGGGCTGACGGTTATGCCGATGATGCTTATAGCGCAATTGAATGGGTTAAGGAAAATGCTGATCGTAATTGATAAGCAACGTTTATTCAAATCGATCAAAAATTCGGTGATCGGTAAAAAATGAAAAGCTTAATTGTAATTAAAGGCAGAAACGGTAATGGCCATTATAAGGTCATGATTTTTAAAGACTTCGCTGGATAATCATTACCGCCTTACTGATTGTTCAGTTCATTTATTTGGCAATCTGCCGTGCCCAGGCATCTGATGCGAGGACATCATCCAAAGTCGGGTGGGCGATAACATCATGCTTTTCCATCACTTGACGGTTGATTTGGGGAATATCCAGAAAATGAATTTCTTTATTTAAGAATCGGGCGACCGCAATTTCATTGGCAGCATTCAGTACGCATGGCATGGTGCCACCTACTTCAAGAGCATCATAAGCCAGCTGCAAGCAGGGAAAGGATTGAAGATCAGGGTCTTCAAAGGTAAGTTGCTGAACCAGTTTAAAATCCAGTGCCTGACGATTATTGGCAATCCGATCGGGATAGAAAAAGGCAATCTGAATCGGCAGCGCCATATCCGGCATTCCCATTTGAGCCATCGTGGAATGATCAATAAATTCAACCATGGAGTGGATGATACTCTGAGGATGAACCACCACATCAATCTGATCCTTACGCAAATTAAAAAGCCATTTGGCTTCAATAACTTCCAAACCTTTATTCATCAGGGTAGCCGAATCAATGGTGATTTTTTTGCCCATGGACCAGTTGGGATGCTTAAGCGCCTGATCCAAGGTAACTGTCTGAAGCTGTTCTCGGGTTCTGCCCCGAAAAGGCCCACCAGAAGCAGTTATAATAATCCGCTCGATTTCTTCATGTTTATTCCCCATCAGGCATTGGAAAATGGCACAGTGTTCACTGTCCACCGGAAGCAGGGAAACCCCTTTTGTGGCAGCCGCATCCATTACAATTTGACCACCAGCAACCAGGGTTTCTTTATTAGCCAGGGCAATGTCAATCCCCTGATTGATGGCCGCCAGAGTTGGCTGCAAACCAATCATCCCAGAAACAGCAGTAAGAAGAAGATCATTTTTCGATATCGTTGCAACTGCAATAAGACCCTCCAAGCCAGTGACGACTTCAACCAGAGATCCCTTAGTTTTCAGACGTTTCTCAAGCGTCAGGGCGGCATCGCCATCCATAACACAAACAATTTCAGGGGAATATTTTTCGATTTGTTTTTCCAGTAAATCAATGCTGGTATTGGTGGTTAAACCGACAATATTTAGTGCATCGCTACTTTCAGAAACCACTTTCAGAGCTTGGGTTCCAATGGAACCAGTAGACCCGAGGATGCTGATGTTTTTCATATATTACCTCATTACAATGGATTTAATTTTAGGTTTTATTCTAAAAATCATACCCTACAATTCTTAAGAAAAAGAGATAAATTGAAAAAAACCGTTTATTATTTATTGTGTTCGGTTTATTCCATGTCACCAAGTGGTAATTTCAATAATATATCTCAAACAAGTGAAAATTTCCATTTATTCAGCCATTTCTTTGACATATAATCATGTAAACGAATAAATTTGGAGGTGTTCTTATGGCAAGAACCTATTATTTTCCACCAGTAGTAATTATGGAACCCGGTGCAATTGAATTGATTGCTCCTGAGATCAAACGTATGAACGTGAAAAAAGCTTTAGTTGTATCCGATAAAGTGCTTGTCGAAGCAGGTATTGTTCAAGACGTACTCAATGTATTAGATGGGGCAAAAGTTCCGTATGCTTTATTTACAGATGTTAAACCCAATCCAACCGTTACCAATGTAAATGCCGGTTT
>JAKLQL010000188.1 GCA_022013395.1 Acetobacterium sp. | reverse complement strand
GGAAGAGTTGTTAAAAGTAATACTAGCCGTTGTCGTAGCTAATATTCTCGGTATTATTTATCTCATCTATATGGGTGAGCGGCTGTTCTTTGGTGTTTATATAACCAGTATGATTTTTGAGCTGATTTTTGTTGGAAGTGTTCGTTTTAGCTATCGCTTGTTTAGAAATTTAAAAAACAGGAAAATATTTAACAAAAACGACGATGAAAAGAAAATACTGATTATTGGGAGTGGTTCAACTGCAACACTCATTGCCACTGAGATAAAAAATCATTCAGAAAATTATGGTAAGGTTGTCGGTTTTATTGATGATGATGAAAAAAAACTCAATAAATCCATCGCTGGAGTTAAAGTACTTGGAAATAATTATGATATTGGTAGTGTTGTTCATAAATTTGGAATAAATGAAATTATCGTTGCCACACCAACAGCTGATCCGACTACTTTAAGAATGATTTTAAGTGAGAGCAAACGAACGACCGCAAAAGTGCGTATTATGCCGGGCATTCGTGAAATGATAGATGGTCAAGTTTCTCTTAATAAGATCAGGGATGTTGAAATCGAAGACCTTCTTGGTCGCGATACGGTTAACCTGAATGTTAGAGAAGTGATCGGTTATATTGAAGGAAAAATAATTATGGTAACTGGCGGCGGCGGATCCATCGGATCAGAATTATGCAGGCAAATTGCCAGGTTTAATCCGGGAAAGCTGATCATTCTTGACAACTATGAAAATAATGCATATGAGATACAAAATGAGCTAATTAATGATTATGGCAATAAGCTCAAATTGGATGTTATTATTGCTTCAATAAGAGATCGGGACGATATTTTTGCAATAATAGAAGCATACCATCCGGATGTGATTTTCCATGCAGCAGCTCATAAACATGTACCGTTAATGGAACGATCACCAAATGAAGCAATTAAAAATAATGTTTTTGGAACCAGAAATGTGGCCGAAGCTGCGCATGAATTTGGGGTGGATCGATTTGTTATGGTTTCAACCGATAAAGCAGTTAACCCAACCAATATTATGGGTGCCAGCAAACGAATCTGTGAGATGATTATTCAGGGTCTTGCGCAACAAAGTAAAACAAAATTCACTGCAGTCCGATTTGGCAATGTACTCGGAAGTAATGGTTCGGTTGTGCCACTTTTTAAGAAGCAGATCAGAGAGGGTGGGCCGGTCACTGTTACCCACAAAGAGATCATTCGTTATTTTATGACGATCCCAGAGGCAGCGCAATTGGTCATTCAATCTGGCGCTATTGCACGAGGTGGAGAAATCTTTGTTCTGGATATGGGGCAACCAGTACGAATTTATGACTTGGCGGTCGATTTAATTAAACTCTCAGGACTTAAGCTTAATGAAGATATTGAAATTGAAATTGTCGGGCTCAGACCGGGTGAAAAGCTTTATGAGGAGCTACTCATGGATGAAGAAGGTTTGAGCGAGACTCGATATGAAAAGATCCGAGTTGGTCGGCCAGGCGAAATCGATTATGTCATGCTTAAAAAAGCACTCGATGAATTACGTCCGATCCTAAAATTTTCTAATCAGGATAAGATTGTCGATATCGTAAAAAACATTGTGCCAACCTATAAGGATAACTGCGAAGTTAACAATCAACATGCTTATTTGCCTGAATAAACCGAGCTGAACAAATTGATTATCTTAATTTCGCAGGTCAATTAATCCCCAATCGTTATAAGAAGGAAAGGAGTCAACCCAAATGAAAAATCAAAAAAAATTATTCATTGTGGTAGCTATTATTGTAGTAGTAAGTGCATCTATTATTTATGGACTCTCAGGTGGAAACATGAACTTATTGAACGGTTCAAACGTTTTGACCAATGCAAATACTGATACAACGCAACAGCAAGCTGGTTCATCACTGCAAGACGTCCTTAATAAGAACAACGAAGACCTGCTAAAAGCAGTCGATACGCGAAAACCGGTTATTTTTGCTCTTTATGGGACAGATGAAAAAACAGATGAAACAGGTCGAAGTGATATTATTATGGTGATCAAGTATGATCCTTCGCAAAAAAAGTTTGTTATGGCATCTATACCACGGGATTCAAGAGTTAATGTTCCGGGACATGGTTTGGACAAAATCAATCATGCTTATGCTTATGGTGGAAGAGCATTAAGTGATCAAACCATTGAAGAGTTACTGGGAATAAAACTTGATTTTTCGGTTAATTTAGATTTTGACACCTTTTCAAAAATAATTGATCAAATGGGGGGAGTTAGCGTTGTCGCTAAAAAGAACTATTATTATAATCAAGATAACAGTCTTGCCATTAAAGAGGGGAAACAAATCCTAAATGGGCGAGATGCTCTCTTTTATGTAAGATTCCGTTATGATGAAGAAGGGGACTATGGACGAATTGCCCGTCAGCAGGAAGTGATCAAGTCCTTAATGGAGTCACTTTCAGCCGCTAGTCTAAAAGAAAAAATAAAGCTCATTGAAACTTTCTATAATAATGGTTTAGAGACGAATGCCAGTATTTCAAAAATAGAGGAATATGTCAACATGAGTAGTGGTGATAATAATATTACTTATGAAAACTATCGACTTAAAACTTACTCCGAACTCATTGATGGATTGTGGTATGAACTCTACAATCAGGAAGATCTGGATTTTATAAAGAGTTTATTTAATAATCAAGATCAATCAAATGCAGCAAGTTGGAATTAGAAAAGAGCAAATTTAGAGCAAATTATGATGAAAAATAGAAGGGAGACCAGTATGGAAACAGCAAAAGAGGTCGATTTAAAAGAAATATTTAACATTTTAGTTAAAAAATGGTGGCTGATACTATTACTTACAGTAGCGGGTTTTGTTATGGCTTACTCATTTACCGCTGTCTTTATAACGCCAACATATGAAGCAAAAACAGTTTTATATATCGGTCACGAAAACACCGGGTGGGGATCAATTGGTATTTCTCTGGGCCAATTGCAAGCAGATAGCCAATTGATTATTGACTACAAGCAGTTGGCGTTAACGCGTTTGGTCATCAACGAGGTAGCTAAAAATACGGGATTGAAAATTTCGGAAGATAGCACCGGAAATAATAGTTTTGGCTTAGGAAAAAAATCTTCTGAAGATGCTATGAATATGACCTACAAGGAGTTTCAAGATAATACGGTTATCGAAACCGTTGCGGATTCGCGGCTCTTCACAGTTGGATTCATTCATTCGGACCCTCAAATTTCAAAAATAGTTTCGGATGAATTGGCAAAGCAGTTGACACTGGCAGTTTCAGAAATTGTGGGTGTTGAAAATATTCGTATTTTAGATCAGGCTGTGGTGCCTCAAAAACCGGTTGCTCCAAACAAATTGCAAAATGCACTGGTTGGTGGGCTTTTAGGTTTTATTCTAGCAATTATTATTATTATCATGATGTTTTTATTAAGTGATACCGTTAATGATGAAGAAGATATTGAAAATCTCATTGGGGTGTCGGTGTTGGGCGATATTCCAGAATTTAAAGGGGAGGCAAGATAAGATGGATACAGCAAGTTTAGTTACATTAATCGATTCTTCCTCATTTGTCACCGAAAGTTATAAGTTGTTGCGAACTAACCTTAATTTTAAAAATGTCAATAATCGTTATCAGGTTATGTTGATGACCAGTTCGGGTAAAGAAGAAGGGAAAACGACAACAATTTGCAATTTGGCAGTAACATTTGCCCAGTCCGGAAAACGAGTGTTGTTAATTGATGCTGATTTACGATTACCTCGGGTGGATGTGATCTTTGACATTAACAAAAGAAAAAAAGGTTTGTCAAATATGCTTGTCGATACACTACCACTTGATTCCCTGGTCAATAAAAAAGATAATTTGGACAATCTGGATATCTTAACAGCTGGGAATAAACAGGTTTCACCCACTGAACTATTAAATTCAGATGCTTTCGAAAAAATGATCATCGCATCCAGAGAAGAATATGATATTATTCTAATTGATACACCTCCCGTTTTGAGCTTTGCAGATGCAAGTATTGTTTCAAAAGTAGTTGATGGTGTTCTATTAGTTGTAGCTTCCCATGAGACAAAAAAAGCAATGGTGGTTGAAGCAAAAAAAACCCTTGATAAGGTGGGGGCCAACATTATCGGAGTTATTATGACAAAAGTTAAATTTAAAAGAAACGACAGTTACTATAGATATTCTAAAAATAAGGGTTAATCGACTAAAGTCAACAAGAAGTTGACATATTGTCCGAAGAAATAAGATTTGAAAAACAGAGGACATTCAATGTCCTCATTTTTAAGTCCATTAATTTTAAATATTCTGATAATATTTTACAAAAAGACTGGAAAAAAGACATCAAAAAGGATATAATAATACGGCTTATGATAGAGGCTCTTATCGATATTATGATAATGGCCTCTTCTTTTCGCAAAGCAGTGAGCATTAATAAATATTGAGCATTTTTATATTTTTGAATTGATAAAAATGGCAGTTTAAATAAATAGGAGTTATTTTATAATTGCTATTGACTAATAAAAAATAGTGGAGGATTAT
>JAKLQL010000187.1 GCA_022013395.1 Acetobacterium sp. | reverse complement strand
TGTCGGATTTGATACAGAGCTCTACCATTTTCTTTAAATTAAAGACGTTGCCGGTCAGCAAAAAGATGATTTGAGATTTCGAATGGATGGCATCGTAAATATCCTTAGGATTACGAACAGCGACAATAATGGGGTTGTCCTGAAACATGAGAAGACATTTTCTCGTCGACATAAAACTCCTCCCTGTAGGATCGTATTTGTAAATTCATTATAACACAATCACAAAAATTGGAAAGAGAAAAATCATATTGTCGGGGTGTCTAAAACACCCCAACAATAAATTATTTAAATGAATTTATGAATTGAATCGATTATTCTGCGTCTTCCCAGCCTTTAGCGCATTCAACAGCTTTTAACCAGCCAGCATATAATTTAGCACGAACATCGGCATCCATAGCAGGATTGAATGAACGATCAAGTTTCCAGGCAGCAGTTACATCAGCTTTACCATCCCAGAATTTAACAGCCAAACCAGCTAAGTAAGCAGCGCCCATAGCGGTTGTTTCAACGATTGAAGGACGATCAACGGGAACGCCTAAAATATCAGCCTGGAATTGCATTAAGAAATCATTAGCACAAGCGCCACCATCTACTTTTAGGGCAGCCAATTTGATATTAGAGTCTTTTTCCATTGCATCCAGAACGTCTTTTGTCTGATAAGCTAAAGATTCAACAGTAGCTCGGATTAAATGAGCTTTGTTGGCACCACGGGTTAACCCTAAGATTGCACCACGTGCATACATATCCCAATGTGGAGCACCCAGTCCGACAAATGCAGGAACCATATATACACCATTGGTATCAGCAACTTTATTACAGTAGAATTCGCTGTCTGGTGAAGAATCAACCAATCTCATTTCGTCTCTTAACCATTGGATTGCAGCCCCGGCAACAAAGATAGAACCTTCTAAAGCGTAATCGACTTCGCCATCTAAACCCCAGGCAATAGTAGTAATCAAACCGCTGTTCGATTTAACGGGTTTGTCACCAGTGTTCATGAGCATAAAGCAACCGGTTCCATAAGTGTTTTTAGCCATACCAGGATCGAAACAAGCTTGTCCAAAGACCGCAGCCTGTTGGTCACCAGCAGCACCGGCAATTGGAATTTCTGTTCCATAAAGAGCAGTTGTTCCATAAACAGCTGAGGATGGTCTAACTTCTGGTAACATTGAAGCTGGGATATCCAGTTCTTTCAACATTTTTTCATCCCATTTAAGGGTTTTAATATTAAATGCCATGGTTCGGGAAGCATTTGAATAATCGGTAACATGTACTTTACCATCGGTAAGCTTCCAGATTAACCAGGTATCAACGGTTCCGAAAGCCAGTTCGCCTTTTTCAGCTCTTTCACGAGCGCCGGGA